>NZ_JBSFLB010000016.1:0-196278 GCF_053598835.1 Streptomyces sp. NPDC001070 | reverse complement strand
CAGCGGCTCGATCACGAACCGGGAGCGGAACTCGTCGACGACCTCTTCGGTCAACGAGGGGCGCTGAGCGATCAGCATGAGGTATTGCCTCCAGTCTTCGGCACCCACTATTTGATGCCGAGGCTTCAAGGGTACGGGCGGCGCGGCGCGAGATGCGCCGCACCGCCCGGGACCGTGAGCCGCTACTACTTCGAGTAGAGCTCGACGATCAGCTGCTCCTGCACCTGGGTGTCGATCACCGGGCGCTCGGGCAGGTTGTGCACGAGGACCCGCAGTCGCGTGGGGATCGCCTCCAGCCAGGCCGGGACGGTCCTCTCGCCTGCCTCCCCCTGGGCCACCACGAAGGGCGTCAGGTTACGGGAGGACTCGCGGACCTCGATGATGTCGTTCGCGACGACACGGGCCGACGGGATGTCGGTCTTGACGCCGTTCACGAGGAAGTGGCCGTGACGGACCAGCTGTCGCGCATGGTCGCGCGACTTGGCGAAGCCCGCCCGGTAGACCACGTTGTCCAGCCGGGACTCGAGGATGCGGAGCAGGTTCTCACCGGTCTTGCCGGTCCTGCGGTTCGCCTCCTCGTAGTACCCGCGGAACTGCTTCTCAAGGACACCGTAGATGCGCGCGCACTTCTGCTTCTCGCGCATCTGCAGGAGGTACTCGCTGTCCTTGGTGCGCCCGCGTCCGTGCTCACCCGGGGGGTAAGGACGGATCTCGATCGGGCACTTTGCGCTCTCGCACTTGCTCCCCTTGAGGAAGAGCTTCTGCTTCTCCCGACGGCAACGCTTGCAGTCGGCCCCGGTGTAACGCGCCATTCCTGTTTGTCTCCTACCTGCTCAGCGGATTGCTGATCAGACGCGCCGGCGCTTCGGCGGGCGGCATCCGTTGTGCGGGGTCGGAGTGACGTCCTGGATCGAGCCGACCTCGAGGCCGGTGGCCTGGAGGGAGCGGATCGCGGTCTCACGGCCGGAGCCGGGGCCCTTGACGAACACATCGACCTTGCGCATGCCGTGCTCCTGCGCGCGACGCGCGGCCGACTCGGCGGCCATCTGCGCGGCGAACGGGGTCGACTTGCGCGAGCCCTTGAAGCCGACGTGGCCGGCGGAGGCCCAGGAGATCACGTTGCCGGACGGGTCCGTGATCGAAACGATGGTGTTGTTGAACGTGCTCTTGATGTGGGCGTGCCCATGAGCGACGTTCTTCTTCTCCTTGCGGCGCACCTTCTTGGCGCCGGCCTGACGGCCCTTCGGAGGCATATGTGGTTACTCCCGGTGGAGGTGGTCGGTCCTACAGCGAAGACCGCTGACGAGCGTCCGCTGAGGACTACTTCTTGCCCGGCTTCTTCTTGCCGGCGATGGCGCGACGCGGGCCCTTGCGGGTGCGGGCGTTGGTGTGGGTCCGCTGGCCGTGGACCGGCAGGCCGCGGCGGTGGCGCAGGCCCTGGTAGCAGCCGATCTCGACCTTGCGGCGGATGTCCGCCTGGATCTCGCGACGGAGGTCACCCTCGGTCTTGATGTTGGCGTCCACGTACTCGCGGATCTTGACGAGGTCCTCTTCGTCCAGGTCGCGAACGCGGGTGTTCGGGTTCACGCCGGTGGCGGCGAGGGTCTCCTGGGCCAGGGTGCGGCCGATGCCGAAGACGTAGGTGAGGGCGACTTCCACACGCTTTTCGCGCGGAATGTCAACACCTGAAACGCGTGCCATTCAATGGCTCCTGTTGGTGTTCGGGGGTCTTCCGCAGCACCGCTCCTGACCGCCGTACGAGGTACGGATCAGGTCCCCGGCCCCCGCCGGAGGTGTCGTCAGCCGGACCGGTCCGGCCCGACGGATGCTGCGTATGTACACATGTTGCTCGCGTCGCGCGAAGAACTGCGAGGTGCAGGTCGGCGTGCGTCAGCCCTGGCGCTGCTTGTGGCGCAGGTTGTCGCAGATGACCATGACCCGGCCGTGACGGCGGATCACCTTGCACTTGTCGCAGATCTTCTTGACGCTCGGCTTGACCTTCATGGGATGTCAGGTTCTCCGGGTCGTGAGATCTACTTGTAGCGGTAGACGATCCGTCCGCGCGTGAGGTCGTAGGGGGACAACTCCACAACGACCCGGTCATCGGGAAGGATGCGGATGTAGTGCATCCGCATCTTGCCGCTGATGTGCGCGAGGACCTTGTGACCGTTCTGCAGCTCCACCTTGAACATAGCGTTCGGCAGAGACTCGATAACGGTGCCCTCGATCTCGATGGCGCCTTGCTTCTTGGCCATGTCCTGCTTTCGGGATCGGCTACCTTGGTCGGCTTTTGGCATGCCTGAAGACATACGTAAGCCGACGTGACAGTCTACGCCAGGCATCCTCGAAAGACGAATCCGGGGTGTATGCCCCCGAAAGATGATCGTTAAGCGGACCCGCGGTGGGACGCTCAGGCCAGCGGATCCGGCGCGGCAGTGATCCCGTACTCCGCCAGCTTGGCCTTGCCGCCGTCGGGGGCGGTCAGGACCAGCGGGCCCTCCTCGGTCAGCGCGATGGAGTGCTCCCAGTGGGAGGACCAGGTGCCGTCGTCGGTCTTGACCGTCCACTCGTCCTCGAGGACGTGGGTGAGCGGGGTACCCAGGCTCACCATCGGCTCGATGGCCAGGCACAGGCCCGGCACCAGGCGGGGGCCCTTGCCGCGCTTGCGGGAGACGTAGTTCAGCAGGTGGGGGTCCATGTGCATCTGCGAACCGATGCCGTGACCGCCGTACTCCTCGATGATCCCGTACTTGCCGCCGCCGGGCTTCGGCTGGCGGCGGATGTAGGTCTCGATGGCGCGGGAGATGTCCACCAGCCGGTCGCCCTTGCGGAAGGCGGCGATGCCGGCCCACATGGACTCCTCGGTCACCCGGCTCAGCTCGATCAGCTCCGGCGCGTGGCCGCTGCCCACGAAGGCGGTGTAGGCGGCGTCGCCGTGCCAGCCGTCGACGATGGCGCCGCAGTCGATGGAGATGATGTCGCCGTCCTTCAGGACGGTCTCGGTGTCGGGGATGCCGTGGACGACGACGTCGTTCACCGAGGTGCAGATCGTGGCGGGAAAGCCGCCGTACCCGAGGAAGTTCGACTTGGCGCCGTGGTCGGCGAGGACCTTGCGGGCGACGTCGTCGAGATCCTTGGTGGTGGCCCCGGGGACGGCCGCCTCACGGGTGGCCTCGTGGATGGCGGCGACGACAAGACCCGCCGCGCGCATCTTCGCGATCTGCTCGGGGTTCTTGATCTCCACCATCGGCTCTCGCCTTCCTTCGTCCACCGGATACCTCAACGGTACGGCCGCGGCGTCCTCGGGGACACCACGGCCGTATCGGTCATGCGTGTGTTCAGGCGGCGCTGTCGCCCGTGTCCTTCTTGTCGTGCAGCGCGTCCATCGACCGCTTGGTCACCTCGGCGACCTTGCCCAGAGCCGAGATCGTGCGCACCAGGCCCTGCTGCTTGTAGTAGTCGATGATCGGCTCGGTCTTGCTGTGGTACTCCTCGAGCCGGACGCGCACCTTCTCCTCGGTGTCGTCGGACCGCTGGTACAGCTCACCGCCGCACTCGTCGCAGACGCCCTCGGTGGCCGGAGGGTTGTAGACCACGTGGAAGACATGGGCGCCGCTCTTGCGGCACAGCCGGCGACCGGCGATCCGCTTGACGACCTCCTCCTCGGGGACCTCCAGGTCCAGCACCGCGTCCAGCGCTATTCCGTTCTCGGCGAGGATCTTGTCGAGCGCCTGGGCCTGGCCCACGTTCCGCGGGAAGCCGTCGAGCAGGAAGCCGTTCCCGGCGTCCGGCTGCAGCATGCGGTCCTTGGCCATGCCGATGGTGATCTCGTCGGGGACCAGCCGGCCGGCATCCATGTACTCCTGGGCCTTGCGGCCCAGCTCCGTGCCCTGGCTGATGTTCGCCCGGAAGAGGTCGCCCGTGGAGATGTGCGGAATCGACAAGTTCCTGGCAAGGTACGCGGCCTGCGTACCCTTGCCGGCCCCGGGAGGCCCGACGAGGACGATGCGCATCAGCGGAGGAACCCTTCGTAGTTACGCTGCTGAAGCTGGCTCTCGATCTGCTTCACGGTCTCCAGGCCGACACCCACGATGATGAGGATGCTCGTCCCGCCGAACGGGAAGTTCTGGTTCGCGTTGAACAGCACCAGCGCCACGGTGGGCACCAGGGCGATCAGACCCAGGTACATCGCGCCCGGCCACGTGATGCGGTTGAGCACGTAGCTGAGGTACTCCGCGGTGGGACGACCAGCCCGGATGCCCGGGATGAACCCACCATACTTCTTCATGTTGTCCGCGACTTCTTCGGGGTTGAACGAGATGGCCACGTAGAAGAAGGCAAAGAAGACAATCAGCAGGAAATACGCGGTGATGTAGATCGGGTGATCGCCCTTGACCAGGTTGTCCCTGACCCAGTTTGCCCAGGTAGAGGTGGAACCGCTGAACTGGACGACCAGTGACGGGATGTACAGGAGCGATGACGCGAAGATGACAGGAATCACACCCGCCTGGTTCACCTTCAGCGGGATGTAGGTGGACGTGCCACCGTAGGAACGGCGCCCGATCATGCGCTTCGCGTACTGCACGGGGATGCGGCGCTGCGCCTGCTCGACGAAGACGACCAGCGCGACCATCGCCAGGCCCACGAGGATGACGGCGCCGAACTCGACCCAGCCGCCCGCGATCTTGCCGGACTTCTTGATCGCCCAGAGGGCGCCGGGGAAGCCGGCCGCGATCGACAGGAACATCAGGATCGACATGCCGTTGCCGATGCCGCGGTCGGTGATCAGCTCACCCAGCCACATGATCAGCGCGGTGCCCGCGGTCATCGTGATGACCATCGTGACCGTCGTGAAGATCGACTGGTTGGGGACGATGCTGAAGCGCTCCTGGCAGCCCTGGAACAGGGTGCCGGCGCGGGCGGTGGCCACCAGGCCCGTCCCCTGCAGGACCGCGAGGGCGACCGTGAGGTACCGCGTGTACTGCGTGATCTTCGTCTGGCCGGCCTGCCCCTCCTTCTTGAGGGCTTCCAGGCGGGGGATGACCACGGTCAGCAGCTGCAGGATGATGCTCGCGGTGATGTACGGCATGATGCCGAGCGCGAAGATGGTCAGCTGAAGGAGCGCGCCGCCGCTGAACAGGTTGACCAGGCCGAAGAGGCCCTGGCTGCCCTGAACCTCCTTGATGCACTGGTTGACGACCTGGTAGTCGATTCCAGGGATCGGGATGTGCGCTCCCAGCCGGAACAGCACCATGATGCCCAGCGTGAACAGCAGCTTCTTGCGCAGGTCGGGCGTCCTGAACGCCCGGGCGAACGCGGTGAGCACGGTGCCTCCTGCGCCCCCCGCTCACGGCGAGGGGGTCACGGTATTGTAGTTCGACGTATACGTAGAGTAGATGAGCGGCCGCAGACCACCCTGAAAGCTACAGCGCGCGCCAGCCTACCCGGGGCCGCGCCTTCTGCGGAACTGCCGACTCGGACGTCTCGATCACTTGTCTCACTTATTAAGGAGATCGTCGTGCGCGATGCCGTTTCCGCGTCTTCTTTTTTTGTTGACCGGACCACAGCGTAAGTCATCACGGCACGGCCCGTGAGTCATCTCCGCAGGCCCGCGCGGGCCGGATGCGGAGCACCCGCCGTACGGGACCCGAACCGGCCACGACGCGCGCACCCGGTCCGGCGGACGGAACCGGCCGGACGACGGCCGCACATCCCGCTCGCGACGACTTCGGACACGGCGGCGGAATGCTCGTGAAGTGAACCGCGTACGCGCTATCGAGCGGGAAAAGCACGAGTTCCGGATACGCGGAGAACGGCATCCTCGCGCGGCCGCCGCTCTGACGAGTCGGGACGGCCCGTCAGCCCGTCAGCTCGTCACAGAGCGGGAGCGACGGCCGGCAGACACGTGCCCGCGCCACGGCCGCGCGGTGGGCCGGGCCGGCCCGTACGAGGGCCTCGGCGGCCCGGGCCGCCCGCCGTCCCCGGCAGCCGCGTCCCCGACGCCGTCGACGAGCCCACATGCGAAAACAGGACCGGGCGACTCCCGTGAGGGAGCCGCCCGGTCCTGCTGGTTCCGGTCAGGGACCGGGCCCGATGTCAGACGAGCTCGGTGACCGAGCCGCCGGCAGCGGTGATCTTCTCCTTGGCGGAGCCGGAGACCGCGTCAACGGTCACCTGCAGCGCCACGGAGACCTCGCCGGTGCCGAGCACCTTGACGAGCTGGTTCTTGCGCACCGCGCCCTTGGCGACCAGATCGGCCACCGTGACCTCGCCACCCTCGGGGTAGAGCGCGGCCAGCTTGTCCAGGTTCACGACCTGGAACTCGGTGCGGAAGGGGTTCTTGAAGCCCTTCAGCTTCGGGAGACGCATGTGGAGGGGCATCTGCCCGCCCTCGAAGCGCTCCGGAACCTGATAGCGGGCCTTGGTGCCCTTGGTACCACGACCGGCCGTCTTGCCCTTGGAGGCCTCACCACGACCGACACGGGTCTTGGCGGTCTTGGCACCCGGGGCGGGACGGAGGTTGTGGACCTTCAGCGGAGACTGCTCTCCCATGTCAGTCGACCTCCTCGACCGTGACGAGGTGGCGGACGGTGTGGACCATGCCGCGGATCTCCGGGCGGTCCTCCTTGACCACAACGTCGTTCAGCCGCTTCAGGCCGAGCGAACGCAGGGTGTCACGGTGGTTCTGCTTGCTGCCGATGTAGGACTTGACCTGCGTGACCTTGAGGCGAGCCATTACGCACCCACCCCTGCACGCGCCCGGAGCAGAGCCGCGGGGGCCACGTCCTCGAGCGGCAGACCACGACGGGCGGCGATCTCCTCGGGGCGCTGCAGCCCACGGAGAGCCTCCACCGTGGCGTGCACGATGTTGATCGCGTTGTCGGAGCCGAGGGACTTCGACAGCACGTCGTGGATACCGGCGCACTCCAGAACGGCACGCACCGGGCCACCGGCGATCACACCGGTACCGGGGGAAGCCGGCTTGAGCAGGACGACGCCCGCGGCCTTCTCGCCCTGGATGGGGTGCGGGATGGTGCCCTGGATACGGGGGACCTTGAAGAAGTGCTTCTTGGCCTCCTCAACGCCCTTGGCGATGGCGGCCGGCACCTCCTTGGCCTTGCCGTAACCGACACCCACGGTGCCGTCACCGTCGCCCACCACGACCAGCGCGGTGAAGCTGAAGCGACGACCACCCTTCACAACCTTGGCGACGCGGTTGATCGCGACGACGCGCTCAACGTACGCGGTCTTCTCGGCGGCAGCTGCGCCGCCGTCACGGCCCTTCCGGTCCCGCCGCTCGCCGCCACCGGCACCGCCACCGCGGCGCTGGGGTCCAGCCATTGGATTTACCTCTCTCTGTTTCCGCTAGCTACGGAACCGGCTCAGAAACCGAGCCCGGCTTCGCGGGCGGCGTCGGCCAGGGCGGCGATGCGACCGGCGTACCGGTTGCCACCACGGTCGAACACGACGGTCTCGACACCGGCAGCCTTGGCACGCTCGGCAACCAGCTGGCCGACCTTCTTCGCCTGCTCGGTCTTGTCGCCCTCGCCACCCCGGATGGAGGTGTCCAGGTGCGACGCCGAGGCCAGGGTGTGGCCCGCGATGTCGTCGATGACCTGCGCCGTGATACCCCGGTTGGAACGGGTCACGACCAGGCGCGGACGCGCCTCGGTGCCCGAGATCCGCTTGCGAACGCGGATGTGGCGACGCTTCTTGGCGGCGCCCTTGTAGGCGTTGCCCTTGGCGATCTTCACACCGTATGCCATGGCTTACTTACCAGCCTTTCCGACCTTGCGGCGGATGACTTCGCCCTCGTACTTGACGCCCTTGGCCTTGTACGGGTCGGGCTTCCGCAGCTTGCGGATGTTCGCGGCGACCTCGCCGACCTTCTGCTTGTCGATGCCCTCGACCGAGAACTTGGTGGGGGTCTCGACCTTGAAGGAGATGCCCTCGGGGGCCTCGACGAGGATCGGGTGGCTGTAGCCCAGGGCGAACTCCAGGTTGGAGCCCTTCGCCTGGACGCGGTAGCCGACACCGCTGATCTCGAGCTTCTTCACGTAGCCCGCGGTCACGCCGGTGATCATGTTCGCCACCAGCGTGCGGGACAGGCCGTGCAGGGCCTTGTTCTGACGCTCGTCGTTGGGGCGCGACACCTGCAGGGTGCCGTCCTCGTTCTTGACGATGTCGATCGGCGCGGCAACGGTGTGGGTCAGGGAACCCTTGGGGCCCTTCACCGAGACCGTCCGGCCATCGATGGTGACGTCCACGCCGGCGGGAACCGGGATGGGCAGCCGTCCAATACGCGACATGGCTTTACCTCCGTTTCCCGACTACCAGACGTAGGCGAGGACTTCCCCACCCACGCCCTTCTTGTTGGCCTGCTTGTCGGTGAGGAGCCCGTGGGAGGTGGAGATGATCGCCACGCCCAGGCCGCCGAGCACCTTCGGCAGGTTGGTGGACTTTGCGTAGACCCGCAGACCGGGCTTGCTGATGCGCTTGATGCCGGCGATCGAGCGCTCGCGGTTCGGACCGAACTTGAGGTCGATGACGAGGTTCTTGCCGACCTCGGCGTCCTCGACCTTCCAGCCCTGGATGTAACCCTCCTGCTGGAGGATCTCCGCGATGTGCGACTTGATCTTGCTGAACGGCATGGTGACCTCGTCGTGGTACGCGGAGTTCGCGTTCCGCAGACGCGTCAGCATGTCTGCGATCGGGTCAGTCATGGTCATGTGATGGCCTTAGGCCTCTCTCGCCGGGGTTTCCTATATGCGCCATCCCTCTCCCCCATGAGACTGGGGACGGGTGCGGCGCGGGGACCTACGGCGTAGTAAGACGGTCTTGGGCGGCGAGCGCCCAACCCTTCTACCTTACGGTATGCGGGAAGGGAGTTCCGCCGCCCGCCAGGGCGCCCTCGGAAGGGCGGTGGCGGGCGACGGGCGGGATCTCGCCGTCCTTGATGCTCACCGAGAGTCCCTGGACAACCCAGAAGGGTTGTTACCAGGAGCTCTTGGTCACGCCCGGCAGCTCACCGCGGTGCGCCATCTCACGAAGGCACACACGGCACAGGCCGAACTTGCGGTACACGGAGTGCGGACGGCCGCAGCGCTGGCAGCGCGTGTAGGCGCGCACGCCGAACTTGGGCTTGCGGGCGGCCTTCGCGATAAGAGCCTTCTTCGCCACGGCTCACGCCTCCTTGAACGGGAAGCCGAGGTGACGAAGGAGCGCGCGGCCCTCAGCGTCGTTGGTCGCCGTGGTCACCACGGTGATGTCCATACCCCGGACACGGTCGATCTTGTCCTGGTCGATCTCGTGGAACATGACCTGCTCCGTGAGACCGAAGGTGTAGTTGCCGCGGCCGTCGAACTGCTTCGGCGACAGACCGCGGAAGTCGCGGATGCGCGGGAGCGCGAGCGACAGCAGACGGTCCAGGAACTCCCACATGCGGTCACCGCGGAGGGTGACGTGGGCGCCGATCGGCTGGCCCTCGCGCAGCTTGAACTGCGCGATGGACTTCCGGGCCTTGGTGACGGCCGGCTTCTGGCCGGTGATCGTGGTGAGGTCGCGGATCGCGCCCTCGATCAGCTTGGAGTCGCGGGCGGCGTCGCCCACACCCATGTTGACCACGATCTTGGTGAGACCGGGGATCTGCATGACGTTCTCGTACTGGAACTCGTCACGCAGCTTGCCCGCGATCTCCTCGCGGTAGCGCGTCTTCAGACGCGGCTGCACGCGCGTCGTGTCGGTGGCAGTCATCAGATGTCCTCACCGGTCCGCTTGGCAACGCGGATCTTGTTGCCCTCGTCGTCGAAGCGGTAGCCGACGCGGGTCACGACCTTCTTGCCGTCCTTCTCCACGACCAGTTGGACGTTGGAGACGTGGACGGGAGCCTCGGTCGTGATGATGCCGCCGGTCTGCGAGCCGCGAGCGGTCTGGCCGGCCTTGGTGTGCTTCTTGACCCGGTTGACACCCTCGACCAGGACACGGTCCTCAGCCGGGTAGGCCGCGATGACCTTGCCCTGCTTGCCCTTGTCCTTACCGGTGATGACCTGGACCAGGTCGCCCTTCTTGATCTTCATCGGTTACAGCACCTCCGGCGCGAGCGAGATGATCTTCATGAACTTCTTCTCGCGCAGCTCCCGGCCCACGGGGCCGAAGATGCGGGTGCCGCGGGGGTCACCGTCGTTCTTGAGGATGACGGCCGCGTTCTCGTCGAAGCGGATGTACGAACCGTCGGGACGGCGGCGCTCCTTGACGGTGCGCACGACGACCGCCTTGACGACGTCGCCCTTCTTCACGTTGCCACCGGGGATCGCGTCCTTGACGGTGGCGACGATGACGTCACCGATTCCCGCGTAGCGGCGACCGGAGCCACCGAGCACACGGATGCAAAGGATCTCCTTCGCACCAGTGTTGTCGGCGACACGCAGTCGCGACTCCTGCTGGATCACGTCTATCTCCTGATCGTCTGCCGGTTCCCGCGGGGCCCTTCCGGGACACCTGCGAGCCTGGCGGAACCGTCCTGCGGGGAGCCCCCCGCAGGAATTACGTGCCGGCCGGGGCCGGGCCGCGCGAACGGATCACGCGGCCCGGCCGGCCGGGCGGTCTTACTTGGCCTTCTCGAGGATCTCGACGACGCGCCAGCGCTTGGTCGCGGACAGCGGCCGGGTCTCCATGAGGAGGACACGGTCGCCGACGCCCGCGGCGTTCTGCTCGTCGTGCGCCTTGAGCTTGTTGGTACGGCGGATGACCTTGCCGTACAGGGCGTGCTTCACGCGGTCCTCGACGGCGACCACGACGGTCTTGTCCATCTTGTCGCTGACCACGAGGCCCTCGCGGGTCTTGCGGAAACCGCGCTGCTCGCTGCTCTCAGTCACATTCTTCTCGCTCATCAGGCGTTCTCCACCGTCTCGATGCCGAGCTCACGCTCACGCATGAGGGTGTAGATCCGGGCGATGTCCTTGCGGACAACCTTCAGCCGGGAGTTGTTCTCGAGCTGTCCGGTGGCCGCCTGGAAGCGGAGGTTGAACAGCTCCTCCTTGGCCTCACGCAGCTTGGCGACGAGCTCCTCGTCACCCAGCTGGCGCAGCTCGGTCGCCTTGGTACCGGCCGCCATTACAGCTCACCTGCCTCGCGCCGGACGATCCGGCACTTCATCGGAAGCTTGTGGGCGGCTCGGGTGAGCGCCTCACGCGCAACCTTCTCGTTCGGGAAGGACAGCTCGAACATCACCCGACCGGGCTTGACGTTCGCGACCCACCACTCCGGGGAGCCCTTACCGGAACCCATGCGGGTTTCGGCCGGCTTCTTCGTGAGCGGGCGGTCCGGGTAGATGTTGATCCAGACCTTGCCGCCACGGCGGATGTGACGGGTGATGGCGATACGAGCGGACTCGATCTGCCGGTTCGTCACGTACGCGGGGGTGACGGCCTGGATGCCGTACTCACCGAACGCCAGCTCGGTGCCACCCTTGGCCATGCCATCACGCTTCGGGTGGTGCTGCTTACGGTGCTTGACCCGACGGGGGATCAGCATGGGGGTCAGGCCTCCGTTCCGGTGGTCTCCGCAGCCGGGGCCTCAGCGGTGGTCGCCTCGGCCTTGGGGGCCTGGGCGTCACCCTGGGGACGACGGCCACGGCCGCCGCGCTCGCCACCGCGGCGCTGCGGACGGTCATTGCCACCGCCACGGGCCGGGCGGTTGCCGGCGCGGGCGGCGGCGTTCTCGGCGCGGACCTCGGCGATGTTCTTGACGTCGCCCTTGTAGATCCACACCTTCACGCCGATGCGGCCGAAGGTCGTACGGGCCTCGAAGAAGCCGTAGTCGACGTTGGCGCGCAGCGTGTGCAGCGGAACGCGGCCCTCGCGGTAGAACTCCGAGCGGGACATCTCGGCGCCGCCGAGACGGCCACCGCACTGGATCTTGATGCCCTTGGCGCCGGCCTTCATCGTGCTCTGCATCGACTTGCGCATGGCACGACGGAAGGAGACGCGGGAGGACAGCTGCTCGGCGACGGCCTGGGCCACCAGCTGAGCGTCCGTCTCCGGGTTCTTGACCTCGAGGATGTTCAGCTGGACCTGCTTGCCGGTCAGCTTCTCCAGGTCACCGCGGATGCGGTCGGCCTCCGCGCCGCGACGGCCGATGACGATGCCCGGCCGGGCGGTGTGGATGTCGACGCGGACGCGGTCGCGGGTGCGCTCGATCTCCACCTTGGAGATGCCGGCCCGCTCCATGCCCTGCGTCATCATCCGGCGGATGGCGACGTCTTCCTTGACGTAGTCCTTGTAGAGCTTGTCGGCGTACCAACGGGACTTGAAGTCCGTCGTCACGCCGAGCCGGAACCCGTGCGGGTTAACCTTCTGGCCCATTACCGGGTTCCTTCCTTGCTGCTGACGACCACGGTGATGTGGCTGGTCCGCTTGCGGATCCGGTAGGCGCGGCCCTGAGCACGCGGACGGAACCGCTTCAGGGTCGGGCCCTCGTCGACGTACGCCTCGCTGATGTACAGCGACTCGGCGTCGGTGTGGTCGTAGTTGTGCGCGGCGTTGGCAATGGCGCTGTCGAGCACCTTGCCCACCGGCACGCTCGCGGCCTGCGGGGCGAAACGCAGGACCGCCTGAGCCTCCGTGGCGCTCATGCCACGGATGAGGTCCACCACGCGGCGGGCCTTCATGGGCGTGACGCGGATGTACCGCGCCTGGGCCCTGGCTTCCATGGTTGTCCCTTCGGTGTCTGTCATGGTCTTCGCTTTCCGCAGATCAGCGACGACGCGACTTGCGGTCGTCCTTCTCGTGGCCGCGGAAGGTGCGGGTCGGCGCGAACTCGCCGAGCTTGTGGCCGACCATCGACTCGGTGACAAACACCGGGACGTGCTTACGGCCGTCGTGCACCGCGATCGTGTGGCCCAGCATCGCCGGGATGATCATCGAGCGGCGGGACCAGGTCTTGATGACGTTGTGGGTACCGGCCTCGTTCTGAGCGTCCACCTTCTTGATCAGGTGGTCGTCGACGAAGGGCCCCTTCTTGAGACTGCGCGGCATCTAAACCCGCTCCTAGCGCTTCTTGTTCGTCTTGCGGCGGCGGACGATGTACTTGCTGCTGGCCTTCTTCGGCGAGCGAGTACGACCCTCCTTCTGACCCCACGGGCTGACCGGGTGGCGACCACCGGAGGTCTTGCCCTCACCACCACCGTGCGGGTGGTCGACGGGGTTCATGGCCACACCGCGGACGGTCGGGCGGACGCCCTTCCAGCGCATACGGCCGGCCTTGCCCCAGTTGATGTTCGACTGCTCGGCGTTGCCGACCTCGCCGACGGTGGCGCGGCAGCGGACGTCGACCAGGCGGACTTCACCGGACGGCATACGAAGGGTGGCCATGGAGCCCTCCTTCGCCAGCAGCTGCACGGAGGCACCGGCGCTGCGCGCCAGCTTCGCGCCGCCGCCGGGCCGGAGCTCGATGGCGTGAACGGTCGTACCCACCGGGATGTGGCGCAGCGGCAGGTTGTTGCCCGGCTTGATGTCGGCGCCGGCGCCGTTCTCGATCCGGTCACCCTGGTTCAGCTTGGCCGGGGCCAGGATGTAGCGCTTCTCGCCGTCCGCGTAGTGCAGGAGCGCGATGCGCGCGGTGCGGTTGGGGTCGTACTCGATGTGCGCGACCTTGGCCGGCACGCCGTCCTTGTCGTGACGACGGAAGTCGATCACGCGGTAGGCGCGCTTGTGGCCACCGCCCTGGTGGCGAACGGTCACACGACCGGTGTTGTTACGGCCGCCCTTGCTGTGCAGGGGGCGGACCAGCGACTTCTCCGGCGTGGACCGCGTGATCTCGACGAAGTCGGCGACGCTGGAGCCACGACGGCCCGGGGTCGTCGGCTTGTACTTGCGGATACCCATTTCTCAGTCCTCGGAAGATTCCGGACTTCTGGACGAACCGATCTCCGTTAGGAGACCGGACCGCCGAAGATGTCGATGCGGTCGCCCTCGGCGAGGGTCACGATGGCGCGCTTGGTGTCCTTGCGCTTGCCGAAACCGGTGCGGGTGCGCTTGCGCTTGCCCTGGCGGTTGATCGTGTTGACCCCGGTGACCTTGACCGAGAAGACCGCCTCGACGGCCTGCTTGATCTGGGTCTTGTTGGCACGCGGGTCGACGACGAACGTGTACTTGTTCTCGTCCAGCAGCGCGTAGCTCTTCTCGGAAACCACCGGCTTGACCAGGATGTCACGGTGGTCCGTGAAGGTCTTGCTGGTGATCGCGGTCTGCTCGGCCATCAGGCGTCGCTCCCTTCGGTCTCGGCGGCGCCGTTACCGGTGAAGCGGTCGAAGGCGGCCTTGGTGAAGACCACGTCGTCGGAGACGAGCACGTCGTACGTGTTCAGCTGGCCGGCCTCCAGGATGTGGACCTGGGGCAGGTTGCGGGCGGAGAGCCACGCGACCTCTTCGGCGCGGTCGGCGACGAGCAGCACGTTCTTGCGGTCGCTGATCTTGCCCAGCAGCGTCTTGGCGGACTTGGTCGACGGGGCCTCGCCCTCGACGACGCCGGTCACGACGTGGATGCGGTTGTGACGCGCCCGGTCGGTGAGGGCACCGCGCAGGGCGGCGGCCTTCATCTTCTTCGGGGTCCGCTGCGAGTAGTCACGCGGCACGGGACCGTGCACGACGCCACCACCGGCGAACTGCGGGGCGCGGGTCGAGCCCTGACGGGCGCGGCCGGTGCCCTTCTGGCGGTACGGCTTCTTGCCACCGCCGCGGACCTCGCCACGGGTCTTGGTCTTGTGGGTGCCCTGACGGGCGGCAGCGAGCTGCGCCACGACGACCTGGTGGATCAGCGGGATGCTGACCTTCGCGTCGAAGATCTCGGCGGGGAGCTCAACGGTCCCGGCCTTGTCGCCGGCGGGCGACAGAATGTCAATGGTGCTCATATCCTCAGGCCCCCTTGGCCGCGGTGCGGACCAGGACGAGGCCGCCGTTCGGGCCGGGAACCGCGCCCTTGATGAGCAGCAGGCCCTTCTCCGCGTCAACGGCGTGGACGGTCAGGTTCTGGGTGGTGACCCGCTCGTTGCCCATGCGGCCCGCCATGCGCAGGCCCTTGAAGACACGGCCCGGGGTGGCGCAGCCACCGATGGAACCGGGAGAGCGGTGCTTGCGCTGGGTGCCGTGACCGGCGCCGAGGCCCTTGAAGTTGTGACGCTTCATGACACCGGCGAAGCCCTTGCCCTTGCTCTTGCCGGTGACGTCCACCTTCACGCCGGCCTCGAAGACCTCAGCGGTGATCTCCTGGCCGAGGGTGTACTCGGCGGCGTCGGAGGTGCGGAGCTCCACCAGGTGACGGCGAGGGGTCACGTCGGCCTTGGCGAAGTGGCCCTTGAGGGGCTTGTTCACCTTGCGCGGGTCGATCTCGCCGAAGGCGATCTGGACCGACTCGTAACCGTCGACGTCGTTCGTGCGGACCTGGGTCACGACGTTCGGGCCGGCCTTGACCACGGTCACCGGGACGACACGGTTGTTCTCGTCCCAGACCTGGGTCATGCCGAGCTTCTCGCCCAGGATGCCCTTGATCTGCTTAGCCATCTGTTCCGCGCCTCTCAGAGCTTGATCTCGATGTCGACGCCGGCCGGAAGGTCCAGGCGCATCAGCGAGTCAACGGTCTTGGGCGTCGGGTCGAGGATGTCGATCAGGCGCTTGTGCGTGCGCATCTCGAAGTGCTCGCGCGAGTCCTTGTACTTGTGCGGCGACTTGATGACGCAGTACACGTTCTTCTCAGTGGGCAGCGGCACCGGGCCCGCGACCTGCGCACCAGTACGCGTCACCGTCTCGACGATCTTCTTCGCCGAGGAGTCGATGACCTCGTGGTCGTAGGCCTTGAGCCGGATGCGGATCTTCTGTCCCGCCATGGCTACTTCGTAGTCCTGTCTGCTAGTTAACGCTCTGGAACTCGGTGGTTCGACCGCCTTCTCCGACCCACGCGGTCGGGCGTGTCGCTTCCCTTCCCCTAAATCTCCGCATGGCGGAGACCCTCAGGGAGAGGGATACATGGGAGAAGACACCCACCGAGTGCCTGGCGAGCACCCCGCTGACGCTTCCCGGAAGATTCCCGTACGTCCGCCCCACGAGGGACGACGAGTACTGTGGGACTCGCTTCCGGTCCTCCCGACGGGAGGCGCGCAGCATCGGCACTCGACCGAGCAACCCGGCTAGTCTGCCATACCGGACGCGTCGGACGCCAATCGGGGCGGAGTACCTTACCCCCCGTCCCCGCTCCGCCAAACACGGGTCACAGTCCCGATGTGTAGACCAGCCGCCGCGGCGTGCCGGCCGGGGCGTCCGAGGGGATGTCGGGGGTGGCGTTGGCGGAGAGCCAGGAGGCGAGGAAGTCCGTCGGGACGTCGCCGTACGTGTCCTTGTAGAGCGCCGCCACGCCCGTGACGTGCGGCGCGGCCATCGACGTACCGCTCATGCGGACCAGGCCGCCGCCCATGGCCGCCGAGGTGATCCCCGTACCGGGGGCGCTGATGTCCACGCACGGGCCCCAGTTGCTGAAGGACGCCTTGTGGTCGGACTCGTCGACGGCGGCGACGGTGAAGGCGCCGGGCGCCGCGGCCGGGGAGGCCTCGCAGGCGTCCCCGTCGGAGTTGCCCGCGGCGACGACCGGGAAGACACCCGCGGCCGCCAGGCCCTCCACGGCGCGGTCGGCCGTCTCGCTGCGCGCGCCGCCGGTCGACAGATTGGCGACGGCGGGCTTCACCGCGTGGGCGGCCACCCAGTTCATCCCGGCGACCACGGTGGCCACCGAGCCCCGGCCGTCGCAGCCCAGGACCCGCACCGAGACCAGCTTCGTGGCCCGGGCCACCCCCGACTGGGCGCCGCCGACCGTCCCCGCGACATGGGTGCCGTGGCCGTTGCAGTCGGCGCCGTTCCGGCCGTCCTCCACCGCGTCGAAGCCCGGCACCGCGCGACCGCCGAACTCGGCGTGCCCGTACTCGATGCCGGTGTCGATGATGTACGAGGTGACTCCGGCGCCCGTCGCCCGCACCGCGAAGCCGCTGCCGCCGCGGGCCCGGTTGTTGATCCGGGTCAGGCCCCAGGACGTCTCGGCGGCGGCCGCAGCGACCTGCGTCGCCGGCTTCGGCGCCGCGACCACCGCGTCCTGCTCCACGGCATCCACCCCGGGCTCCGTCCGCAGCCGGGAGACCTGTCCGTCGGTCAGCCGCGCGGCGAAGCCCACCAGCGCGCTGGTGAAGGTGAACATCGGCTCCGCCGCCACGCTGCGCAGCACCGAGCCCGGATCCGTCCCCGCCCGCAGCACCACCAGATACTGCCCCGCGATGCCGCCCTGCGCCGCCATCCGCAGCGGCGCCCCCGGCGGCTCCGGGGCCCGGGCGACGCCGCCGAGGGCGGGCAGGACGGCCGCCAGGACGGCGACGACCACTGCCCGGCGCTGGGACAGGCGCATGGCGGGCTCCTCGGGGGACTCGTACGAGTGTGCACCGAACGTCACCAGTAGTAACACCGGGTGAACCGCCCCTGCTCGCGCAGTGTGCCAATCGGGCGAGCGGGCCCGGCGGCCGTGCGGCCGGAGCATGCCGGGGAGACCGGCGGCGACGGCCCGATGGCGGCCGCGCGTCGCCCGGGTGGCGCATGCCGCACCCCGGCGCGGCAACCTGCGGGCCGAAGGATCCCTCTAACGTGACGTGAAGATCGTTGCCACCCGCCGGCGCTTCCTCACCGGGCTCGCCGCCGCCGTCACGGGCGTCGCCGTGGGCGGCTGCGTCCGGCAGCCGGACGACGCCACCGGTCCCGCGCCCGGCCCCCTGTCGTTCCGCCCCACGGCCGGCGGGGCGCGGCTGCTGCAGGTGCTGGCGCACCCCGACGACGAGCTGTACTTCATGAATCCGGACACCGTGCAGGCCATCGAGGCGGGCGTGCCCGTGGTGTCGGTGTACGTCACCGCGGGCGAGGCGCACGGCGTCAACCGCCCACCGGGGCGGCCGCGCCCGGCCCCGGACAAGGCGGCCTACTCCGCAGCCCGCCACCAGGGCCTCAGACAGGCGTACGCGGCGATGCTGGGCACCGACATCTTCACCCCGTGGCGGCGCGGCACCATGCGGCTGGCCCACGGGATGACCGCCGAGGTCGACACCCTGCGCGCGCACGGCCGCGAGACGGTGCTGGTCTTCCTCAACCTCTCCATGCACGGCCCGACGAACACCGTCGGGCTGCCGCAGCTGTGGCAGCTGCCCGGCATGACGCTGCCGACCTTCGCCTCCGCCGGTTCCCCGGACGGGACCACGGACACGTACACCCACGAGGTCCTGGTCGACGTGCTGACGGGTCTGCTGGAGCACTACCGGCCGACTGTCGTCCACACCCTCGACCCCGACCCGGACATGGAGGCCAACCAGGCCACTCGGCGCCGGGACACCGAGCAGCTCGGCTACAGCGACCACTGGGACCACACCGCGACCGCGCTGTTCACCTGGAAGGCCATCACGCGGTACGCGGACACCAGCGCCCGCCGAGAGGGCAGCGCACCCGCGTTCCTGGCGACGGCCTACCGGGGCTACTACAACCACCACTGGCCCTACAACCTCCCCGCGGCGCTGCTGCGGCAGAAGGCCGGTTACCTCGCCCCGTACGGCGGCGCCCCCGACTGGCCGTGCGGCAACCCCTCCGGCTGCGGCGACTACTCGGTCGGCATGGGCAGACCGCTCGCCAACCGCAAGGGCTGGGTACGCAGCACCCACTACCGCTACCCCGGCGCCCGGCCCGTGCCCGGCACCGACGCCGCGGGACGGCTGGTCGCCCACGGCGTGCTCGGCACCCGCGCGGTGCGCTGGCGGGAGACCGCCCCCGGCAGCGGGCGCTGGGGCGCCCCGCAGGACCTGGGCGGCGGGCCGCTTGCACCGGCACTGAGCACCGTGACCGACCCGGCCGGTGGCGGACCGCTGCTGTTCGCACTGCGGTTCGCCTCACTGGAGGCCGACCGGGCGGCCAACCTCCGGGAGATCGTGATGCTGGAGGACGGCCGCGCCTGGGCGGGGCTGGGCTCGCCCGAGGACGATCCGGACCGGGGGCGCAGGATCGGCGTGCCGGTCGCGGTGGCCTCCCGGGACGGCCGGGTGCACCTGTTCGTGCGCAACGCCGCGAAGGGCCTCAGCACCCGCGTACGGGAGCCGGACGGCCGCTGGATCGGCTGGCAGGACCTGGGCGGCGAGGAGGTGCAGGACGGGCTGAGCGCGGTTGTCGACCGTGACGAACGGGTGCATGTCTTCGCCGCCGGGCGCACGGCCGTGCACCACTGGTCGCAGGACGCGCCGGGCCGGCCGCTCGCCTTCCGCGCGCTGACCGAACTGCCCGCGCCAGGTGACCCGCCGGCCGCCACCGCGGAGTCCGACGGTTCGCTCACGCTCGTCTACCGGCGCCCGGCGAGCGAGGAACTCGTCGTCCACCGGCTCGGCATCGTCCGGGCGGCGCTCGGGCCGTCCCGGCCACGGCTCTTCGACGGGTACGGCCCGGTCGCCCAGGCCCATGGACTGCTGGCCGGCCGCACGGCCGACGGCGCCGTCCGCGTCGTCGGCCTCGCGCACCCGGCCGGCGCGGTGCGCCCGGGCGCCCACGGCTACGGCTTCCCGGCCCTGCACACCCGCCCCGGGGCCCGGCCGGCCGTCGTGGGGCACGGTACGGACGCCACGCCCTGGATCTGGCGGCCGGAGCTGCGTACGCCGGTCTAGCGCTCCCCCCGCTCCGCCCCGGACCGGCGTACGCCAGGGAGAACGGCAAGGGCCCCGGCCCACCGCGTGAACGGTGGGCCGGGGCCCTCGTACAGCTCGCCTACGGCAAGCGGCAGATCGCCGGGATCCTTACTTCAGGATCTTGGTGACCTGGCCGGCGCCGACGGTCCGGCCACCCTCACGGATGGCGAACTTCAGGCCCTCCTCCATGGCGACCGGCTGGATCAGCGCGACCGTCATGGCGGTGTTGTCGCCCGGCATGACCATCTCGGTGCCCTCGGGGAGGGTCACGACGCCGGTCACGTCCGTGGTACGGAAGTAGAACTGCGGGCGGTAGTTGTTGAAGAACGGGGTGTGACGGCCACCCTCGTCCTTCGACAGGATGTAGGCCTGGGCCTCGAACTCGGTGTGCGGGGTGACCGAGCCCGGCTTGATGATGACCTGGCCGCGCTCGACGTCCTCGCGCTTGATGCCGCGGAGCAGCAGACCGACGTTCTCACCGGCCTGGCCCTCGTCGAGCAGCTTGCGGAACATCTCGATGCCGGTGACCGTGGTGGTGGTCTTCTCGGTCTTGATGCCGATGATGTCGACGGTCTCGTTGACCTTGAGGACACCACGCTCGATACGGCCGGTGACGACGGTGCCACGACCGGTGATCGTGAAGACGTCCTCGATCGGCATCAGGAACGGCTTGTCGACGTCACGCTCGGGGGTGGGGATGTTCTCGTCCACCGCGTGCATGAGGCCGAGAAGCTTCTCGCCCCACTCCTTGTCGCCCTCGAGCGCCTTGAGCGCCGAGACGCGGACGACCGGCAGGTCGTCGCCGGGGAACTCGTACTCGGAGAGCAGCTCGCGGACCTCGAGCTCGACGAGCTCCAGGATCTCCTCGTCGTCCACCATGTCGGCCTTGTTCAGGGCGACGACGATGTACGGAACGCCGACCTGGCGGGCCAGGAGCACGTGCTCCTTGGTCTGCGGCATCGGGCCGTCGGTGGCGGCGACCACGAGGATGGCGCCGTCCATCTGCGCCGCACCCGTGATCATGTTCTTGATGTAGTCCGCGTGGCCCGGGCAGTCGACGTGGGCGTAGTGACGCGCCTCGGTCTGGTACTCGACGTGCGCGATGGAGATGGTGATACCGCGCTGCCGCTCCTCCGGCGCCTTGTCGATCTGGTCGAACGGCGTGAAGGGGTTGATGTCCGGGTACGCGTCGTGCAGCACCTTGGTGATCGCAGCGGTAAGGGTGGTCTTACCGTGGTCGATGTGACCGATGGTGCCGATGTTGACGTGCGGCTTAGTCCGCTCGAACTTCGCCTTCGCCACTGGGGTCCTCCTGTGGAGTTTCTGTACGCCTTACTTCATCGGCGCCAGGGTGATCTTTGCTGGGTTACGGGCGGCCGGGGCATCCGACGCTCTCCTTGCGGTTTGCGGCGGAATACCCCTAAGCCTCCCGGTCAAGCCTAGTGCGTGGATAACTGTTGAGTTACTCGCCCTTGGCCTTCGCGATGATCTCCTCGGCGACGTTCTTGGGAACCTCGGCGTAGGAGTCGAACTGCATCGAGTAGCTCGCGCGACCCGACGTCTTGCTGCGGAGGTCGCCGACGTAGCCGAACATCTCCGAGAGCGGCACCAGGGCCTTGACGACCCGGGCGCCGGCCCGCTCCTCCATGGCCTGGATCTGGCCACGGCGGGAGTTGATGTCACCGATGACATCGCCCATGGACTCCTCGGGCGTGGTGACCTCGACGGCCATCATCGGCTCGAGCAGCACGGGGCTGGCCTTGCGCGCGGCCTCCTTGAAGGCCTGCGAACCGGCGATCTTGAACGCCAGCTCGGAGGAGTCGACCTCGTGGTAGGCACCGTCGAGAAGGATGACGCGAACGCCGACCATCTCGTAGCCCGCCAGGATGCCGAACTTCATGGCCTCCTGGGCACCGGCGTCCACCGACGGGATGTACTCGCGGGGGATGCGGCCACCGGTGACCTGGTTGACGAACTCGTAGTTGGCGTCGCCACCCTCGAGAGGCTCGATGGAGATCTGGACCTTAGCGAACTGGCCCGTACCACCGGTCTGCTTCTTGTGGGTGTAGTCGACCTTCTCGACCGTCTTGCGGATGGTCTCGCGGTACGCCACCTGCGGCTTGCCGACGTTGGCCTCGACCTTGAACTCACGGCGCATGCGGTCGACCAGCACCTCGAGGTGCAGCTCGCCCATACCGCCGATGATGGTCTGGCCGGTCTCCTCGTCCGAGTGGACCTGGAAGGAGGGGTCCTCCTCCGCGAGACGCTGGATGGCCACACCCAGCTTCTCCTGGTCGCCCTTGGACTTGGGCTCGATCGCGACCTGGATGACCGGCGCCGGGAAGTCCATGGACTCCAGGATCACCGGGTTCTTCTCGTCGCTCAGCGTCTCACCGGTGGTGGTCTGCTTCAGGCCCATGACGGCGACGATGTCGCCGGCGCCCACCGAGTCGATCTCCTCACGCTTGTTCGCGTGCATGCGGTAGATCTTGCCGATGCGCTCCTTGCGGCCCTTGACGGAGTTCAGCACGGCGGTGCCGGACTCCAGGCGGCCGGAGTACACGCGGACGAAGGTGAGCTTGCCGAGGTGCGGGTCGCTCATGATCTTGAACGCCAGCGCCGACAGCGGCTCGTCGTCGGACGGCTTGCGCTTGACGATCTCCTCCGCGTCGCCGACCGCGTGGCCCTCGATGGCCTCGACGTCCAGCGGGGAGGGGAGGTAGCGCACGACCGCGTCGAGCAGGGGCTGCACGCCCTTGTTCTTGAACGCGGTGCCGCAGAAGACCGGGGTGACGGTGACGCCGTCGCCCTTGCCGGAGTTGATGGTGACGCGGCGGATGGCCGCGTACAGCTGCTCCTCGGTGGGCTCGGTGCCCTCGAGGTACAGCTCCATCATCTCTTCGTCGTTCTCCGCGACGGCCTCGAGCAGCTTGCCGCGCCACTCGTCGGCGGCCTCGGTGTGCGTGGCCGGGATGTCGACGACGTCGTACATCTCGCCCTTGGTGGCCTCGGCGGACCACACCAGGGCCTTCATGCGGACGAGGTCGATGACGCCCTTGAAGTCGGCCTCGGCACCGATCGGCAGCTGCATGACGATCGGGGTCGCGCCGAGGCGGTCCACGATCATGTCGACGCAGCGGTGGAACTCGGCGCCGGTGCGGTCGAGCTTGTTGACGAAGCAGATACGCGGAACGCCGTAGCGGTCCGCCTGACGCCACACGGTCTCGGACTGCGGCTCAACGCCGGCGACACCGTCGAACACCGTCACGGCACCGTCGAGCACACGCAGCGAACGCTCCACCTCGACGGTGAAGTCGACGTGGCCCGGCGTGTCGATGATGTTGATGGTGTGGTCGACGTTCTCCAGCGGCCAGTGACAGGTGGTCGCGGCGGACGTGATCGTGATGCCGCGCTCCTGCTCCTGCTCCATCCAGTCCATCGTGGCAGCGCCGTCGTGGACCTCACCGATCTTGTACGAGACGCCGGTGTAGAACAGGATCCGCTCGGTGGTCGTCGTCTTGCCCGCGTCGATGTGGGCCATGATCCCGATGTTGCGGACCCTGGCCAGGTCAAGTGAAGTGGTAGCCATAAGGCTTCAGTCTTCTCTCGGTTCTCGATGGGGTAGCGACTACCAGCGGTAGTGCGCGAAGGCCTTGTTGGACTCGGCCATCTTGTGGGTGTCCTCGCGACGCTTCACCGCGGCGCCCAGACCGTTGCTGGCGTCCATCAGCTCGTTCATCAGACGCTCGGTCATGGTCTTCTCGCGACGGGCGCGGGAGTAGCCCACGAGCCAGCGCAGCGCGAGGGTGTTGGCACGGCCGGGGCGCACCTCGACCGGGACCTGGTAGGTCGCACCACCGACGCGGCGGGACTTGACCTCCAGGGAGGGCTTGACGTTCTCCAGGGCGCGCTTGAGCGTGATGACCGGGTCCTGCCCGGTCTTCTCGCGCAGGCCCTCGAGGGCGCCGTACACGATGCGCTCGGCGGTGGAGCGCTTGCCGTGCAGCAGGATCTTGTTGACGAGCGAGGTCACCAGAGGAGAGCCGTAAACCGGGTCGATGATGACCGGGCGCTTCGGGGCGGGGCCCTTACGAGGCATTCTTACTTCTCCTTCTTGGCGCCGTAGCGGCTGCGGGCCTGCTTGCGGTTCTTGACACCCTGGGTGTCGAGCGAGCCGCGGATGATCTTGTAACGAACACCCGGCAGGTCCTTCACACGGCCACCGCGCACGAGCACGATCGAGTGCTCCTGCAGGTTGTGACCCTCACCCGGGATGTAAGCGGTGACCTCGATGCCGCTGGTCAGACGCACACGCGCGACCTTACGCAGGGCCGAGTTCGGCTTCTTCGGGGTGGTCGTGTAGACACGCGTGCAGACGCCGCGGCGCTGGGGGGAACCCTTCAGCGCGGGCGTCTTGTTCTTCTCGACCTTGTCCTGCCGGCCCTTTCGGACCAGCTGCTGGATCGTAGGCACCGTTTCTCCGGTTTCTGTGTGCCGACTCGATACTTCTAACCTGGGGTTTCTGCGACTCACTCCGACCCACGCGGTCGGGTGTGTCGCGCACCTCATACGATTTCCGTCGAAGCGAAAAATGCGTATTTGTCGGTGTATCGGCCTCGTGTCCCGCGCGGACAAGTGCACGCACGAGAACCCGGGCACACCCCAGGCACAAGGTCAGAGCGTACCCAGCGCTCAGCCTTCGGTCAAAACATATGGTCTCGGCCGATGCGACACGGTCCCGCCGGGCCCCTGAAGGGGCTCGCACCGGCGTCCTCAGCCGTGACTGACCGCCACTACCACAATAACGACGATCGCCGTCAGCGCGACCGTGAACGCAGTGAGAAGGTAGCCCATCACCAGTCCGCACACCGCCAGCGCGTCGCCCCGCTCGCCCGTGCGCCGGATCTCGCGGCGCGCCATGTGCCCCAGTACGACGGCCGGTATGCCGGTGATCAGCAGCCCGAGCATGCCCACCGAGCCGCAGACGAGCGAGGCGACCGCCTTGGCGTTGACGGGGGGCGGCGGCGCGGGCAGCCGGCGGGGGCGCGGGATGTCCGCGGTGAGGCCGTACAGCTCCTGGTACGTCACCGCCTGATAGGCCAGCCCGACCCGGTCCTCGAACTCCGGCTGGGTCAACCGCCCCTCGGTGAACGCCGCCTTGAGCACGTCCACCGTACGCTCGCGATCATCGTTCGCAGCCCGCATCGCTCCATTATGCCCGGAAAACCGCTGTCCGCGGGCGTCCCGTCCCGCGGTCCAACCGTCCGCGCCGCATCCGCCCTTGCCGCGCGCCGCGCCCGGCCCCGGCCGCAGGGGGGCAGGCCACGGCTCCAGGAAGCCCGAGAAGGCCCTTGGAGGCCGCCCAGGACACCGGAAAGCCGCTGGGCGGCCACCCGGAAGGGGTGGCCGCCCAGCGGCTTCAAGCGGACGACTCAGCCGTTGTACGGGCCGTAGTCGTAGTCCTCCAGCGGAACGGCCTGGCCGGAGCCGGTGCCGAACGGGCTGTAGTCGATGTCGTCGTAGCCGACGGCCGAGTACATCGCGGCCTTGGCCTCCTCGGTCGGCTCGACCCGGATGTTGCGGTAGCGGGACAGGCCCGTACCGGCCGGGATGAGCTTGCCGATGATGACGTTCTCCTTGAGGCCCAGCAGCGAGTCGGACTTGGCGTGGATCGCCGCGTCGGTGAGGACTCGGGTCGTCTCCTGGAAGGAGGCGGCCGACAGCCAGGACTCGGTGGCCAGCGAGGCCTTGGTGATACCCATCAGCTGCGGACGGCCGGAGGCCGGGTGGCCACCCTCCGCCACGACACGACGGTTCTCGGTCTCGAAGCGGCCGCGCTCGACCAGCTCGCCCGGCAGCAGCTCCGCGTCGCCGGACTCGATGATCGTCACCCGGCGCAGCATCTGCCGGATGATGATCTCGATGTGCTTGTCGTGGATCGACACACCCTGCGAGTTGTAGACCTTCTGGACTTCCCCGACCAGGTGGACCTGGACGGCCCGCTGACCCAGGATGCGCAGCACGTCGTGCGGGTTGGTGGCACCCACGGTCAGCTTCTCGCCGACCTCGACGTGGTCGCCCTCGCCCACCAGCAGACGGGCACGCTTGGAGATCGGGTAGGCGATCTCCTCAGCACCGTCGTCCGGGGTGATGACGAGCTTCTTGGTCTTCTCGGTCTCCTCGATCCGGATGCGGCCGGCCGCCTCCGAGATCGGGGCGACACCCTTGGGCGTACGGGCCTCGAAGAGCTCGACGACACGCGGCAGACCCTGGGTGATGTCGTCACCGGCCACACCACCGGTGTGGAAGGTACGCATCGTCAGCTGGGTGCCGGGCTCACCGATGGACTGGGCGGCGATGATGCCGACCGCCTCGCCGATGTCCACCAGCTTGCCGGTCGCGAGCGAACGGCCGTAGCACATCGCGCAGGTGCCCACCGCGGACTCGCAGGTCAGGACCGAGCGGGTCTTGACCTCCTCGACACCGTTGTGGATGAGCTGCTCGATGAGCACGTCGCCCAGGTCGGTGCCGGCGGTCGCCAGCACCTTGCCGTCGACCACGACGTCCTCGGCGAGGCAGCGCGCGTACACGCTGGTCTCGACGTCGTCCGTCTTGCGCAGCGAACCGTCCTCGGAACGCTCGGCGATCGCCAGCTTGAGGCCGCGCTCGGTGCCGCAGTCCTCCTCGCGGATGATGACGTCCTGGGAGACGTCGACCAGACGACGCGTCAGGTAACCGGAGTCGGCGGTACGCAGAGCGGTGTCGGCGAGACCCTTGCGGGCACCGTGGGTGGAGATGAAGTACTCCAGCACGGTGAGACCCTCACGGAACGACGCCTTGATGGGCCGCGGGATGGTCTCGTTCTTCGCGTTGGACACCAGACCGCGCATACCCGCGATCTGACGCATCTGCATCATGTTTCCACGAGCGCCCGAGTCGACCATCATGAAGATCGGGTTGGTCTTCGGGAAGTTCGCGTTCATCGCCTCGGCGACCTCGTTGGTCGCCTTGGTCCAGATCGCGATCAGCTCCTGGGTGCGCTCGTCCTTGGTGATCAGACCGCGCTCGTACTGCTTCTGGACCTTCTCGTCCTGTGCCTCGTAGCCCGCGATGATGGCCTTCTTGGCCTCGGGCACGACGACGTCGGAGATGGCCACGGTGACACCGGAACGGGTCGCCCAGTGGAAGCCGGCCGCCTTCAGGTTGTCGAGCGTCGCCGCCACGATGACCTTCGGGTAGCGCTCGGCGAGGTCGTTGACGATCTCGGAGAGCTGCTTCTTGCCCACCGGGTAGTCCACGAACGGGTAGTCCTCGGGCAGCAGCTCGTTGAAGAGCGCACGGCCCAGGGTCGTGTTCAGCCGGAAGGAGTCGCCGAGCTGCCAGGGCTCCTCGCCCTCGCCGGCCTCCGGCGCGGTCCAGCCGCGCGGCGGCACGGTGCCGATCGGGAAGCGGATGTCGATCCTCGACTGCAGCGACAGCTCCCGCGCGTCGAAGGCCATGATCGCCTCGGCGACCGAACCGAACGAACGGCCCTCGCCCTTGACCTCGCGCTCCTCCGCGTCCGTGGTGAGGAAGAACAGACCCAGGACCATGTCCTGCGTCGGCATCGTCACCGGACGGCCGTCGGCGGGCTTGAGGATGTTGTTCGAGGACAGCATCAGGATGCGGGCCTCGGCCTGCGCCTCCGCGGAGAGCGGCAGGTGCACGGCCATCTGGTCGCCGTCGAAGTCCGCGTTGAACGCGGTGCAGACGAGCGGGTGGATCTGGATGGCCTTGCCCTCGACCAGCTGCGGCTCGAAGGCCTGGATGCCGAGGCGGTGCAGGGTCGGCGCACGGTTCAGCAGCACCGGGTGCTCGGCGATGACCTCTTCGAGCACGTCGTACACGACCGTGCGGCCGCGCTCGACCATGCGCTTGGCCGACTTGATGTTCTGCGCGTGGTTCAGGTCGACCAGGCGCTTCATCACGAACGGCTTGAAGAGCTCCAGCGCCATGGCCTTGGGCAGACCGCACTGGTGCAGCTTGAGCTGCGGGCCGACGACGATGACCGAACGGGCCGAGTAGTCGACGCGCTTGCCGAGCAGGTTCTGACGGAAGCGACCCTGCTTGCCCTTGAGCATGTCGGACAGCGACTTCAGCGGACGGTTGCCGGGGCCCGTGACCGGGCGGCCGCGGCGGCCGTTGTCGAAGAGCGCGTCGACGGCCTCCTGAAGCATGCGCTTCTCGTTGTTCACGATGATCTCGGGGGCACCGAGGTCGAGGAGGCGCTTGAGGCGGTTGTTGCGGTTGATGACGCGGCGGTACAGGTCGTTCAGGTCGGAGGTCGCGAAGCGGCCACCGTCCAGCTGCACCATCGGACGCAGGTCCGGCGGGATCACCGGGACGCAGTCCAGCACCATGCCCTGGGGCTTGTTGGTGGTCTGCAGGAAGGCGGAGACGACCTTGAGGCGCTTGAGCGCACGGGTCTTCTTCTGGCCCTTGCCGGTACGGATGATCTCGCGGAGCTTGGCGGCCTCCTCGTCCAGGTCGAAGGACTCCAGGCGCTTCTGCAGCGCCGCGGCACCCATCGAGCCCTGGAAGTAGGTGCCGAAGCGCTCCCGCAGCTCGCGGTAGAGCAGCTCGTCACCCTCCAGGTCCTGGACCTTGAGGTTCTTGAAGCGGGACCACACCTCGTCGAGCCGGTCCAGCTCGCGCTGGGCGCGGTCGCGCAGCTGCTTCATCTCGCGCTCGGCACCCTCGCGCACCTTGCGGCGCACGTCGGACTTGGCGCCCTCGGCCTCCAGCTCGCCGAGGTCGGCCTCGAGCTTCTTCTGCCGGGACTCGATGTCGGAGTCGCGGCGCTGCTCGATCTGCTGGCGCTCGACGGAGACCTGGGCCTCCAGCGAGGGCAGGTCACGGGTGCGGCGCTCGTCGTCCACCCACGTGATCATGTAGGCGGCGAAGTAGATGACCTTCTCCAGGTCCTTCGGGGCGAGGTCGAGCAGGTAGCCCAGCCGCGACGGAACGCCCTTGAAGTACCAGATGTGGGTCACGGGAGCGGCCAGCTCGATGTGACCCATCCGCTCACGGCGCACCTTGGCGCGAGTCACCTCGACGCCGCAGCGCTCACAGATGATGCCCTTGAAGCGGACCCGCTTGTACTTGCCGCAGTAGCACTCCCAGTCCCGGGTGGGGCCGAAGATCTTCTCGCAGAAGAGTCCGTCCTTTTCGGGCTTGAGGGTGCGGTAGTTGATGGTCTCAGGCTTCTTGACCTCGCCATGGGACCACTGCCGGATGTCGTCCGCGGTCGCAAGGCCGATCCGCAGCTCGTCGAAGAAGTTGACGTCGAGCACTTTGTCGTCAATCCCTCTTTCGGGGTCGAAAGTCAAACATGTCTGAACGGTCCGGGGGAGGTGGGGAGCCGCCCCGGGGCGGCTCCCCTACCGGCCCGTCAGACCTCTTCGACGCTGCTCGGCTCGCGCCGGGACAGGTCGATACCGAGCTCCTCCGCCGCGCGGAAGACGTCCTCGTCCGTGTCGCGCATCTCGATGGACATGCCGTCCGAGGACAGCACCTCCACGTTGAGGCAGAGCGACTGCATTTCCTTGATGAGCACCTTGAAGGACTCGGGAATGCCGGGCTCGGGGATGTTCTCGCCCTTGACGATGGCCTCGTAGACCTTCACGCGGCCGAGAACGTCGTCGGACTTGATGGTGAGGAGTTCCTGCAGCGCGTAGGCCGCGCCGTATGCCTCAAGGGCCCACACCTCCATCTCACCGAAGCGCTGACCACCGAACTGCGCCTTACCACCCAGCGGCTGCTGGGTGATCATCGAGTACGGACCGGTGGAGCGGGCGTGCAGCTTGTCGTCCACCAGGTGGTGCAGCTTGAGGATGTACATGTAGCCGACCGAGATCGGGTCCGGGAACGGCTCGCCGGAGCGGCCGTCGAAGAGCCGGGCCTTGCCGGAGGGCAGCACCAGACGCTGGCCGTCGCGGTTCGGGATCGTGGCCTCGAAGAGGCCGGCGATCTCGTCCTCGCGGGCACCGTCGAACACCGGGGTGGCGACGTTGGTGCCGGCTGCGACCTGGTCGGCGCCGATCGCCGTGAGGCGCTGCGCCCACTCGTCGGCGAGGCCGGAGACGTCCCAGCCCTGCGCGGCGAGCCAGCCGAGGTGGATCTCCAGGACCTGTCCCGGGTTCATCCGGGACGGGACACCCAGCGGGTTGAGGATGATGTCGACCGGGGTGCCGTCCTCCAGGAACGGCATGTCCTCGATCGGCAGGATCTTGGAGATGACGCCCTTGTTGCCGTGGCGGCCGGCGAGCTTGTCACCGTCGGTGATCTTGCGCTTCTGCGCGACGTAGACGCGCACCAGCTGGTTCACACCGGGGGGAAGCTCGTCGCCCTCCTCCCGGTCGAAGACGCGGACGCCGATGACCTTGCCGGTCTCGCCGTGCGGCACCTTCAGCGAGGTGTCACGGACCTCACGGGCCTTCTCGCCGAAGATCGCGCGCAGCAGGCGCTCCTCGGGGGTCAGCTCGGTCTCGCCCTTCGGGGTGACCTTGCCGACCAGGATGTCGCCGGCGACGACCTCGGCACCGATGCGGATGATGCCGCGCTCGTCGAGGTCGGCCAGGACCTCCTCGGAGACGTTCGGGATGTCCCGGGTGATCTCCTCGGGGCCGAGCTTGGTGTCACGGGCGTCGACCTCGTGCTCCTCGATGTGGATCGAGGAGAGGACGTCGTCCTGCACCAGGCGCTGGCTGAGGATGATCGCGTCCTCGTAGTTGTGGCCCTCCCACGGCATGAACGCCACCAGGAGGTTCTTGCCGAGCGCCATCTCACCGCGCTCGGTGGAGGGGCCGTCGGCGAGCACCTGGCCGGCGATCACGCGGGCGCCCTCGTCCACGACGACCTTCTGGTTGAAGGAGGTGCCCTGGTTCGAGCGGGAGAACTTGGCGACGCGGTAGGTGTTGTAGGTGCCGTCGTCGTTGGCGACCGTGACGTAGTCGGCGGAGACCTCCTGGACCACACCGTCCTTGTCGGCCTTGATGACGTCACCGGCGTCGACCGCGCAGCGGTACTCCATGCCGGTGCCGACCAGCGGGGCCTGCGCCTTCAGCAGCGGCACGGCCTGGCGCATCATGTTCGAGCCCATGAGCGCGCGGTTGGCGTCGTCGTGCTCGAGGAAGGGGATCATGGCGGTCGCGACCGACACCATCTGGCGCGGCGAGACGTCCATGTAGTCCACGTCCTCGCCCGGGACGTAGTCGATCTCTCCGCCGCGGCGGCGCACCAGGACGCGGGACTCCGCGAAGCGGTTGTCGTCGGTCAGCGGGGCGTTCGCCTGGGCGATGACGAAGCGGTCCTCCTCGTCGGCGGTGAGGAAGTGGACTTCCTCGGTGACGACACCGGTCTCGTCGACCTTGCGGTACGGGGTCTCGACGAAGCCGAAGGCGTTCACCCGGCCGTAGGAGGCCAGCGAGCCGATCAGACCGATGTTCGGGCCTTCGGGGGTCTCGATCGGGCACATGCGTCCGTAGTGGGACGGGTGCACGTCACGGACCTCGAAGCCGGCCCGCTCACGGGACAGACCACCGGGGCCCAGCGCGGACAGACGGCGCTTGTGGGTCAGGCCCGACAGCGGGTTCGTCTGGTCCATGAACTGGGACAGCTGGCTGGTGCCGAAGAACTCCTTGATGGAGGCGACGACCGGCCGGATGTTGATCAGGGTCTGCGGCGTGATCGCCTCGACGTCCTGGGTGGTCATCCGCTCGCGGACGACGCGCTCCATACGGGCCAGGCCCGTGCGGACCTGGTTCTGGATGAGCTCGCCGACGTTGCGCAGACGACGGTTGCCGAAGTGGTCGATGTCGTCGACCTCGACGACGACGGACGAGCCGTTGTCGCCGGTGGTCTCCGTCTCGCCGGCGTGCAGCTTGACCAGGTACTTGATCGTCGCGATGACGTCCTCGACGGTGAGCACACCGGCGTCGAGCGGCGCGTCGGCACCCAGCTTCTTGTTGATCTTGTAGCGGCCGACCTTGGCCAGGTCGTAGCGCTTGGGGTTGAAGTAGAGGTTCTCCAGCAGCGTCTGCGCGGCCTCACGGGTCGGCGGCTCGCCCGGACGCAGCTTGCGGTAGATGTCCAGCAGCGCGTCGTCCTGGCCCTGGGTGTGGTCCTTCTCCAGGGTGGCGCGCATCGACTCGTACTCGCCGAACTCCTCGAGGATCTGCTCGGTGGTCCAGCCGAGCGCCTTCAGGAGGACGGTGACGGACTGCTTGCGCTTGCGGTCGATGCGGACACCGACCATGTCGCGCTTGTCGATCTCCATCTCCAGCCAGGCACCACGGGAGGGGATGACCTTGGCGGAGTAGATGTCCTTGTCGGACGTCTTGTCGATCTGGCTGTCGAAGTACACACCCGGCGAGCGAACCAGCTGGGACACCACGACACGCTCGGTGCCGTTGATGACGAAGGTGCCCTTGTTGGTCATGAGCGGGAAGTCGCCCATGAAGACCGTCTGGGACTTGATCTCGCCGGTCTCGTTGTTGGTGAACTCGGCCGTGACGAAGAGCGGGGCGGCGTACGTGAAGTCGCGCTCCTTGCACTCGTCGATCGAGTTCTTCGGAGGCTCGAAACGGTGGTCGCGGAAGGTCAGCGACATCGACCCGGAGAAGTCCTCGATCGGGGAGATCTCCTCGAAGATCTCCTCCAGACCGGACTTGGTGGGGACGTCCTGACCACTGTCCAGGGCCGCCTCGACACGAGCCTTCCACGCGGCGTTGCCGAGGAGCCAGTCAAAGCTCTCGGTCTGCAGCGCGAGGAGGTTCGGGACCTCGAGGGGCTCCTTGATCTTCGCGAAAGAGATGCGCAGCGGGGCGGTGCTTGCGCCGTTGTTCGAATTGGCAGTCGAGGCGTTGCGCGAGGCGGCCAAGAGGGGGTCCTTCCGAGGGCTCGGACTCACTACGCGCGTACCGGTTCCGCCCCCGGGCGCAGACAAGGATGCCCTGGTCAGGACAGTTCCTCATGTGTGCTCAGGCTTGGGCTTGCCCCTGGTGACGGGCCAGGCGACAGCTAACAGGCAGCGCAAAGGGTCAGTGTAGCCACTTGGCACACTGATGTCCAGTGCAGAGTTTCGGAGACCGGTGCTGCACCAATCTCGTCCTCCGGAGGGGTCGGTGGGAGCCCCTTGTTGTGAGCCGTCATGCCCTCGTTCACGCTTGCCACGCTAGGCATTCCCGCATCGCCTTCGATCCATGCCTCGGTCCATGGCCGATGTGACGACGCGTCCTGAGAATCGCGCGCTGCGTGCGGTTCGTCAAGGCCCCCGCCCCGCGGAGATCGTCACAGCTCGGGGAAGACGACGATCCCGGAACGGTGATGATCACCCTACCCGGGTCCGTCGCCGGGCCGGGTGACGCACCACGCAAACGACCGAGGGCGGCCACCCGAAAGGGTGGCCGCCCTGCGGCTGATCAGCCCCTCGAAAGGGGCAGAGATCACTTGACCTCGACGGACGCGCCCGCGGCCTTGAGGGACTCGGCGGCCTTGTCAGCGGCCTCCTTGTTGACCTTCTCGAGGACCGGCTTCGGGGTGCCGTCGACGAGGTCCTTGGCCTCCTTCAGACCCAGGGAGGTCAGCTCGCGCACGACCTTGATGACCTGGATCTTCTTCTCGCCGGCGCCGGTGAGGATGACGTCGAACTCGTCCTTCTCCTCGACGGCCTCGGCCGGGGCACCGGGGACACCGGCGGCGGCGACGGCGACCGGGGCGGCGGCGGTGACGTCGAACTTCTCCTCGAAGGCCTTCACGAACTCGGAGAGCTCGATGAGGGTCATCTCCTCGAACTGCGCGAGCAGGTCGTCCTGGCTGAGCTTCGCCATGATGGCGGTCCTTCCACTAATTCGGCAGGTGCCGGATGTACATGTCGGCGGGCGTACGGGCCCGCTAGAGCACGGGAGTGACTACTCCGCGTCCTCGGCGGGAGCCGGCGTACCGGCACCGCCCTGCTCGACCTTCTCGCGCAGCGCTTCCACGGTGCGGACGAGCTTCGAAGGCAGGGCCTGGAAGACAGCAGCGGCCTGGCCCTGCTTGGCCTTCATGGCACCCGCCAGCTTGGCGAGCAGCACCTCGCGGGACTCGAGGTCCGCGAGCTTCTTGATCTCATCGGCGGACAGCGGCTTGCCGTCAAGCACACCGCCCTTGATGATGAGGTTCGGGTTCTCCTTGGCGAAGTCACGGAGACCCTTCGCCGACTCCACCGGGTCACCGGTGACGAAGGCGACAGCCGTCGGACCCGCGAACAGGTCGTCCAGCTGGGTGATCCCGGCCTCGTTGGCCGCGATCTTGGTCAGCGTGTTCTTCACCACGGCGTACGTGGCGTTCTCACCGAGCGAACGACGCAGCGTCTTGAGCTGCGCCACGGTGAGACCGCGGTACTCGGTCAGCACGGCGGCGTTGGAGCTGCGGAACTTGTCCGTCAGCTCGGCAACCGAACCGGCCTTGTCGGGCCTCGCCATAGAGCCTCGGCCTCCTTCCGGGTGATTCGGACCGCACGGGAAGGGGCCGGGCAAAAACAAACGCCCCGGCGCAGGGGCACGGGGCGTGACTCGACCGGAATCGCGGGAAGCGATCCCAGGAGTGCATCCACGGTCACCTGCGCGGGCCGTCCGCAGTCAGCGGATCCTTCGGCCGCCGCACCCTTGCGGACACGGCAACAACCAGCGGTCTTTGGCTTCCGTTGAAGAGTACGCGAACGGGTCGGCGCCAAGCAAATCCGGCGTCGGGGCAGGTCAGCCGGTGGTGCCGGCGGTCACCTCGGACCCCTTCATCCCCTTCAGCATCGCGAAGAGGTCGACGGTCTCCTTCGCCGGCGGCGCCTGGACGGTGGCGGCGGTGCCGTAGTCGGAGTAGCGGGCGGTCATGCGGACCGTCCCCTGGTGCGTCTTCATCCCCACGACCATCTTCACCGGGTAGTCGTCCTCGTTGACCCAGATCTCGGTGTCGTACCCCTTGATGCCCGCCTTCTCGACGTTGGCGACGAGGGCCTTGCGCTCCTTCTCGGAGAGCACGTCGGTGGCCTTGTTCGCGTCGGCCATCTCCTCGAACGTCAGCGTGCCCTTGTAGTGCTGCGCCTCGACGCCGTCGACCTTCTCCGCGCCGATGTGCTTCAGGCTCGGCGACTGGAGCAGCAGCGCCAGCTGCTCGGCCGGGTCCTGGTTGAGGTTCCCCAGGCCGCCGCCTATCTGCTTCTGCAGCGCCTCGTTGCCGCTCACCTCGGCCGCGGCCTCGAAGTCGAACTTCATCCAGCGCTTGCCGCCCGTCTCGGCGGCCTGCTTGGCGCCACCGTCCATGTACATGGCGTTGTCCAGCATGATCATGCGCATCCGGGACGGGGCGTCCGGGTCGGCCGCCGTGAGGGCGGAGCCCTCCAGGGTGACGTCCATCATCGCCGGGTCCCACCCCTGCACGCCGGACACCTCCATGGTGCCGCCGCCCTCCGTGCCCGCCGGGATGCTGACCGTCATGCGGACCTTGGCGGACTTGGCCTCCGAGGTCTTCTTGAAGGCGGCCTGGATGACCGCGGCGACCTCGCCCTGCGACTGGACCGCGGAGTGCGGCGCCTCGGCCTTATTCCGCTTCTTGCCGCCCCCGTCGCCGTCGTCGCAGCCCGCGAGACCGACCACGACGGCCGCGGCCGCCAGGCAGACGCCCACACGCTTTGCTGCGGACATGCTCATGAATCCCCACCCCATGCTGCTCGTTGCCCGTGTGTCTGCGGTGAAACCGCTTGTCACGTTAACGCACCGCACTGACACCGGCGCACGAAAAAACCGGCCCCGCGCCTCGGGAGAGGCGCGGGGCCGGCTTCACAGCACACGGGCCCGTGGGGGCCCACCCGGTCAGACGGCGGCCGGGTCCTCCTCGACGAGGAGGTTGCGGGTGCGGTTGGGGTCGACCGGGATGCCGGGGCCCATCGTGGTGCTGATGGCGGCCTTCTTGATGTAGCGACCCTTGGCGGCGGACGGCTTCAGACGAAGGATCTCGTCCAGCGCGGCGCCGTAGTTCTCGACCAGCTGCTGCTCACCGAACGAGGTCTTGCCGATGATGAAGTGCAGGTTCGAGTGCTTGTCGACGCGGAACTCGATCTTGCCGCCCTTGATGTCGGTGACGGCCTTGGCCACGTCGGGGGTGACGGTGCCGGTCTTCGGGTTCGGCATCAGACCACGGGGGCCGAGGACGCGGCCGAGGCGGCCGACCTTGCCCATGAGGTCCGGGGTGGCGACGACGGCGTCGAAGTCCAGACGGCCCTTCGCGACCTCGTCGATCAGCTCGTCGGCGCCGACGATGTCGGCGCCCGCGGCACGCGCGGCCTCGGCACGGTCACCGGTCGCGAAGACCAGGACCCGGGCGGTCTTACCGGTGCCGTGCGGAAGGTTCACGGTGCCACGGACCATCTGGTCGGCCTTGCGCGGGTCGACGCCCAGACGGAAGGCCACCTCGACGGTGCCGTCGAACTTGGTGGTGGAGGTGTCCTTGGCGATACGGACGGCCTCGAGGGGCGCGTACAGACGCTCCCGGTCGATCTTGGCGTCCGCAGCGCGGAGAGACTTGCTGCGCTTGCTCACTACTGCTCCTGTGTGTCTTGAGGAGTCGTGGTGCGGGCCGAGCAGGCCCTCCCACGGAACTGCTGGTGGTGTGGTCAGCCCTCGACCGTGATGCCCATGGAACGCGCGGTGCCGGCGATGATCTTCTCGGCGGCGTCCAGGTCGTTCGCGTTCAGGTCGGGCAGCTTGGTCGTGGCGATCTCGCGGACCTGGTCACGCGTAAGCTTCGCGACCTTGGTCTTGTGCGGCTCGCCGGAGCCCTTCTCCACACCCGCGGCCTTGAGGATCATCCGCGACGCCGGCGGGGTCTTGGTGATGAAGGTGAAGGAACGGTCCTCGTAGACCGTGATCTCCACCGGGATCACCCAGCCGCGCTGCGACTCGGTCGCGGCGTTGTAGGCCTTGCAGAACTCCATGATGTTCACGCCGTGCTGGCCCAGCGCCGGGCCCACCGGCGGGGCCGGGTTGGCCGCGCCGGCGTTGATCTGGAGCTTGATAAGCCCCGTGACCTTCTTCTTCTTGGGAGGCATGTGCTCTCTCCGGGTCCTAGTGAGAGTTTTCCTGCCTGCGAGCAGGCATACCGCACCACGATAACGGGTACCACGGTGAGCTCTGAAACCGAGCAGGTCAGAGAAGGGCGGGGACCCGCCCGGGACACCGGTCGGCGGCCTGCCCCGACGCCGCCGATCCGCGCTTCCCCGGTCGGCTCCGGACGCTGAGCACGCGCCTTGGGGACGTCCGGTACGCCGGCACCGACCGCATCGTCGAGTGCCACGCCTGAGCCACCGAGGCGGGCGCGTTGACCCGCGCCTACTGCCGGATCGGCGAGCGCGGCGGCGTCCCCCTGCACCTCGGGGAGCCCACCGCCGTCGTGCGGGAACTCGGTGTCGGACGCCGATGGCTGGAGAACGGCCGGGAGGACTGGCAGGACGCCCGATGGGACGCCTGGTTCGCCGCCATGCCCGACGAGGACCATGCCATGCGCATCGCCCGGGATTGGGGCGTCTGCCCCCTCGACATACCGGACTCCGTCGACGCCCCGGGGATCCACGGCTTCCCCCCTCGGGGCGTCGAGCCGACGGCCTCGTGACGGCCCCTTGACGACCCCGCGGACGCGGAAGAGCCCCTGCCCGACGGGAAACCGCCGAGCAGGGGCTCTTCCGGACGATCGTCCGACTAGTTCTTCTGGATCTGGTCGAAGCTGAGCTCGACCGGGGTCTCACGGCCGAAGATCTCGACGAGGCCCTTGACCTTCTTCGAGTCCGGGTTGATCTCGTTGATCGTGGCCTGCAGCGTCGCGAACGGGCCGTCGGTGACCGTGACCGAGTCGCCGACCTCGAAGTCCAGCACCTGGACCTCGACCTTGCGCTTCGGCGCGGCGCCCTCGCCGCCCTCCGCGGCGGCGGCCTGCTCCTCGACCTCCGGAGCGAGCATCTTGGTGACCTCGTCCAGCGTCAGCGGGTACGGGTCGTAGGCGTTGCCGACGAAGCCGGTGACGCCCGGGGTGTTGCGGACGACGCCCCAGGACTCGTTCGTCAGGTCCATGCGGACCAGCACGTAGCCGGGCAGCTTGTTCTGGCGGACGGTGCGGCGGTCGCCGTTCTTGATCTGGACGACCTCTTCCTGGGGCACCTCGGCCTGGTAGATGTAGTCCTCGACGTTCAGCGAGACGGCGCGCTGCTCCAGGTTGGACTTCACGCGGTTCTCGTAGCCGGCGTAGGTGTGGATGACGTACCACTCGCCGGGCAGGACACGCAGCTCCTCGCGGAAGGCGGCGACCGGGTCCACCGGGGCCTGCTCCTCCGCGGCTTCCCCACCCGTGAGCTCGTCCTCGTCGACGACCTGGACGGCGGCCTCCTCGGCGGGCTCGCCGGCGGCCTCGTCTGCAGCCTCCGCCTGGTCGATGTCGCCGTCGGCTGCCTCGACGATGTCGAGCGCGGTGTCGTCGCCCTCGACGGTCTCGTCGGCGTCGTACAGGTTCGGGTCAGACACGGTCGCTGCTTCTTCCTTCACGATGTGGAACAGGCGGTCGGGCGCCACGGGCGCCCTCCGCAGGAGGAATCACCCGAAGACGTACGAGACGCCCTTGTTGAGTCCCCAGTCAATCACGGTAACGAGCGCGATGATGACCACAACGAAGACAATCACCACGCTGGTGTAGGTGATGAGCTCACTGCGCGTGGGCCAGACGACCTTGCGGAGTTCCGCGACGATCTGGCGGTAGAAGAGCGCGAGGCGCGCGAGAGGGCCCTTTTTGCCGCGCTTGCCGCCGCGGCGGGGCTTCTTGGAGGTGGCGTCCGCGGATTCACTGTCGGGACGACCACTCTCAGGCGTCGCGGTGGAGCCCAGGGCTTCCGTCACTCGTCCTCACCTGAATCCGGGTCGTTTGCCGAAAAAATCCTCAAAGCGTCTGCCTGCTTGTAGCAGGGCCGGAGGGACTCGAACCCCCAACCGCTGGTTTTGGAGACCAGTGCTCTACCAATTGAGCTACGACCCTTTGGGTGTCCCCCAACGTACCGCATCCGAGCGGCTGCACGATGTGCGCAACCAAGATCAGCTCGCGGGGGCCATCGACGGATGAGTGTACGTGTTCACGGCCCGGGCGTCGAATGCGTTGCGTGTTCGGCGCGGTTCCGCGCGGTTCTGCCCGGAACGTGAACTCGTGTGCTCCGGCCCCGCCGGGTCTGCGACGATGCAGACATGACCGCTGCAACTGAACGACGCGTGTCGGCCCGCATCGGGTCGATCTCCGAGTCCGCGACGCTCGCCGTGGACGCCAAGGCCAAAGCGCTCAAGGCCGCCGGGCGACCGGTCATCGGCTTCGGTGCCGGCGAGCCCGACTTCCCCACGCCCGACTACATCGTCGAGGCGGCCGTGGAGGCGTGCCGCAATCCGAAGTACCACCGCTACACCCCCGCCGGCGGGCTGCCGGAGCTGAAGGCCGCGATCGCCGCCAAGACGCTGCGTGACTCCGGGTACGAGGTCGACGCCTCCCAGATCCTGGTCACCAACGGCGGCAAGCAGGCCATTTACGAGGCCTTCGCCGCGATCCTCGACCCGGGCGACGAGGTCATCGTCCCGGCGCCGTACTGGACGACCTACCCGGAGTCGATCCGGCTGGCCGGCGGTGTGCCGGTCGAGGTGGTCGCCGACGAGACGACCGGCTACCGGGTCTCCGTCGAGCAGCTGGAGGCCGCCCGCACGGAGAAGACCAAGGTCGTGCTCTTCGTGTCGCCGTCCAACCCGACCGGCGCCGTCTACACCGAGGCCGAGACCGAGGCGATCGGCCGCTGGGCCCTCGAGCACGGCCTGTGGGTGCTGACCGACGAGATCTACGAGCACCTGGTCTACGGCGGCGCCGCCGCCGTCTCGCTGCCGGCGCTCCTGCCCGAGCTGCGCGACAAGTGCATCGTCGTCAACGGCGTCGCCAAGACCTACGCCATGACCGGCTGGCGCGTGGGGTGGATCATCGGCCCCAAGGACGTCGTCAAGGCCGCCACCAACCTGCAGTCGCACGCCACCTCGAATGTGAGCAACGTCGCACAGGTCGCCGCCCTCGCCGCCGTCTCCGGCGACCTGGACGCCGTGGCGGAGATGCGGAAGGCCTTCGACCGCCGCCGCCAGACCATCGTGCGGATGCTCAACGAGATCCCCGGCGTCCTCTGCCCGGAACCGGAGGGCGCGTTCTACGCGTACCCGTCGGTCAAGGCCCTGCTCGGCAAGGAGATCCGCGGCAGGCGGCCGCAGAGCTCCGTCGAACTCTCCGAACTCATCCTGGAGGAGGCCGAGGTCGCCGTGGTCCCGGGTGAGGCCTTCGGCACCCCCGGCTACCTGCGGCTTTCGTACGCGCTCGGTGACGAGGACCTGGTCGAGGGCGTCTCCCGGCTGCAGAAGCTGCTGGGCGAGGCCAAGGCCTGAGCGAACCGCCCCGCGGGCCCCCGGACCTGGCGGTCCGGGGGCCCGCGTGTGTGTGCGGGCAAGCGCTCGTTCGGGGAAAGCGCGCGAAAGCGGTACCGGCACCCCCCGCCGGTGCGGCAGGATCTGTGAATGGCACGCGATGTATCCCTCCTCCCCAAGGCGCACCTCCACCTGCACTTCACCGGCTCGATGCGGCCCGCGACCCTGCTGGAGCTCGCCGACAAGTACGGAGTGCACCTCCCCGAGGCCCTGACCTCGGGCGAGCCGCCCAAGCTGCGCGCGACCGACGAGCGCGGCTGGTTCCGCTTCCAGCGCCTGTACGACATCGCGCGGTCCGTGCTCCGCTCCCCCGAGGACATCGGGCGCCTGGTGCGGGAGGCCGCCGAGGAGGACGCCAAGGACGGCTCGGGCTGGCTGGAGATACAGGTCGACCCGACCTCGTACGCGCCCCGGCTCGGCGGGCTGATCCCGGCCATGGAGATCATCCTGGACGCCGTGGAGACCGCCTCCCGGGAGACCGGTGTGGGCATGGCCGTCCTCGTCGCCGCCAACCGCACGAAGCATCCGCTGGACGCCCGCACGCTGGCGCGCCTCGCGGTCCGCTACGCGGACAGGGGAGTCGTCGGCTTCGGGCTCTCCAACGACGAGCGCAGGGGCCTGGCCAGGGACTTCGACCGGGCCTTCGCGATCGCCCGGGAGGGCGGCCTGCTGGCGGCGCCGCACGGCGGGGAACTGGCGGGCGCGGGCAGCGTCCGCGACTGCCTGGACGACCTGTACGCCAGCCGGGTCGGGCACGGCGTACGGGCCGCGGAGGACCCGCGGCTGATGGCGAAACTGGCCGAGCGGGGCGTCACGTGCGAGGTGTGCCCGGCGTCCAATGTCGCCCTCGGCGTCTACGACCGGCCGGAGCAGGTGCCGCTGCGCACCCTCTTCGACGCCGGGGTGCCGATGGCGCTGGGCGCCGACGACCCGCTGCTGTTCGGTTCGCGCCTGGCCGCGCAGTACGAGCTGGCGCGGCACGCGCACGGGTTCACGGACGGGGAGCTGGCCGAGCTGGCCCGCCAGTCGGTGCGCGGCTCCGCGGCGCCGGAGGGCGTGCGGACCAAGCTGCTGGCGGGCATCGACGACTGGATCGGCGGCTGATCCCGGCCGGGACGCTACGGGCGCTGCCGGCCGGCCGCCGGGATGGCGTCCCGGTCGCGTGGGCTGGGTGGGCCGTACCGCGGCCCCGGGGCCGGTGCCCGGAGGGCTCTAAAGGCTGACGCCGACCGTCACCGGCTCGTTGACCAGCGTGATCCCGAAGGCCGCGCGGACACCCTCGACGACCTCGCGGGCGAGGGCGAGCAGATCCGCAGTCGTGGCCGCGCCCCGGTTGGTGAGGGCGAGGGTGTGCTTGGTGGAGATGCGGGCGGGGCCGGTGCCGTAGCCCTTGGTGAAGCCCGCCTTGTCGATCAGCCAGGCGGCGGAGGTCTTGATGTGGCCGTCGCCCGCCGGGTAGGCGGGGGGCGTGGCGTCCGGGCCGAGGCGGTCGTGGACGCGGGCGAGGAAGTCGGCGTACCCGGCCTCGGTGAGGACCGGGTTGGTGAAGAAGGAGCCCGCCGACCAGGTGTCGTGGTCCTCCGGGTCCAGCACCATGCCCTTGCCCGAGCGCAGCTTCAGCACCGTCTCGCGGGCGGTGGCCAGGGCCACCCGGTCGCCCGCCTCGACACCGAGGGCGCGGGCCACCTCCGCGTACTTCACCGGGGCGGACATGCCGCCGGCGTCCTCCAGCGCGAAGCGGACGCGCAGCACGACGTAGCGCGCCGGGTCCGCCTTGAAGCGGCTGTGGCGGTAGGAGAAGGCGCACTCGGCGCCGTCCAGGGCGACGGTCTCACCGGAGGTCCGGTCGTACGCGATCACCTCGGTGATCGTGCTGGACACCTCCTGGCCGTAGGCGCCCACGTTCTGGATCGGCGTGGCCCCGGCGGAGCCCGGGATGCCGGCCAGGCACTCGATGCCCGCCAGTCCCGCCTCCACGGAACGGGCGACGGCGTCCGTCCAGACCTCGCCCGCGGCCAGTTCCAGTTCGGTGCCGCGCAGCTCGAACCCGCGGGTGGCGATCCGCAGCGCGGTGCCCGCGAAGCCCTCGTCGCCGATCACGAGATTGCTGCCGCCGCCGATGATCAGCAGCGGCGTCCCGGCGGCGTCGGCCTCCCGGACGGCCTCGACGACCTCGGCGTCCGTCGTCGCCGTCACCAGGCGGGTCGCGGGGCCGCCGAGGCGGAAGGTGGTCAGGGGCGCGAGCGGGGCGTCGTGGAGTACGTGCACGGCATTCAGGGTACGGGGCGGGCGGTGCCCCCCAGGGGGCTGCCCGCCCCGTACCCGCGTCCGGCGCTACGGCGCCCGCCGGGTCAGAGGGCTTCGAGGACCGTGGCGTTGGCCAGGCCGCCCGCCTCGCACATGGTCTGCAGCGCGTAGCGGGCGCCGCGGGCGCGCATGGCGTGCACCAGAGTGGTCATCAGCCGTGTGCCGCTGGCGCCGAGCGGGTGGCCCAGCGCGATGGCGCCGCCGTTGACGTTGACCTTGGCGGGGTCGGCGCCGGTCTCCTGCAGCCAGGACAGGACGACGCTGGCGAAGGCCTCGTTGACCTCGAACAGGTCGATGTCGTCCAGACCCAGCCCGGCGCGGCGCAGGACGCGCTCGGTGGCCGGGATGACGCCGGTCAGCATCAGCAGCGGGTCGGAGCCGGTGACCGCGAAGCTGTGCAGCCGGGCGAGCGGGCGCAGGCCGAGGCGCTCGGCGGTCTCACTGCTGGTGATCAGGACCGCGGAGGCGCCGTCGTTGACCGGGCTGCTGTTGCCCGCCGTGACCGACCAGTCGATCTGCGGGAAGCGCTCGGCGTAACCGGGGTGGGCGAAGGCGGGACGCAGCCCGGCGAGGACCTCCGGAGTGGTGGCGGGACGCACGGACTCGTCCGTGGTGAGCCCCGCGATCGGCGCGACCTCGGCCTCGAAGGCCCCGGCCGCCCACGCCGCGGCCGCCTTGCGGTGCGACTCGGTGGCGAAGACGTCCATCGCCTCGCGGCTCAGCGACCACTTGGCCGCGATCAGCTCCGCGCTGATGCCCTGCGGGACGAGTCCGCCGGGGAAGCGCTCCGCGACACCGGGTCCGAACGGGTCGGCGCCGGGCAGCACGTTGGACCCCATCGGCACCCGGCTCATGGACTCCACTCCGCAGGCCACGACGACGTCGTACGCGCCGGCGATGACGCCCTGCGCGGCGAAGTGCACGGCCTGCTGGGAGGAGCCGCACTGCCGGTCGACGGTGGTGGCGGGAACGGAGTCGGGGAAGCCGGCGGAGAGCCAGGCCCAGCGGGTGGTGTTCATGGCCTGCTCGCCGACCTGGTCCACGGTGCCGCCGATGACGTCGTCGACCAGCGCCGGGTCGATCCCGCTGCGGCCGACGAGCTCCTTCAGGGTGTGTGCGAGCAGTTCGACCGGATGGGTGCCGGCCAGGGCCCCGTTCGGCTTCCCCTTGCCGATGGGGGTGCGTACGGCTTCGACGATGACGGCGTCACGCATGACGTTCTCGCCTCCTGCGATTCCTGCGGTCGGGGTAAGTTTGATTTTCCACCTAACTAACGGTGACGAGGCTACGGCGAGTGGGTTTGAAATAACAACCCGCTATGTGAGACTGAGCGGGTGAGCCCGACCACGCCGCCGACCACGCCGTCGGCCACCCCTTCGGCCACCCCTTCGGCCACCTCGCCGTCCGCGCGGCGGCCCCGGCTGCCGGGGCGCCCCTGCTCCGCCGCCGCGGCGCTGCACGTCGTCGGCGAGAAGTGGGCCCTGCTCGCGGTCCGCGAGATCGTGTACGGCAACCGGCGCTTCGACGCGATCGCCCGCAACACGGGCGCTCCGCGCGACCGGCTCACCGCGCGGCTGCGCGCGCTGGAGGAGGCCGGTGTGGTCGAGCGGCGCGCCTACAGCGAGCGGCCGCCGCGGCACGAGTACCACCTGACGGAGGCGGGGCGTGATCTCGCGCCGGTCATCCGCGCCCTGGTGGCGTGGGGCGACAAGTGGGTCATGGACGAGCCGCCGGTCGTCCTGCGGCACCGGGACGATCATCCGGTGGACCCCGTCGAGTACTGCCGCACCTGCGGCGAGGAGGTCCACGACCACGACCTGACGCTCGACCTCCGGGGTGGGGAGTGGACGCGCACGGGACCGACGGGGTCGGGCTGACCTCAGTGGGCGTGGCCGCGGTGTGGGGTGGCCTGGGGCTCCGGCGCCAGGTGGCCCCGGGGGCGCCTGACCGTCGCGCCTGGGCCGGGGCGCGTCTGGGACGGTCCTGGCGAACCGTGCCATTCACGCCCCGCCGGAGCCCGGGACGCCTTCGTGAGCGGCACGTCACCCAGCGGGCCGCACATATCCCGCAGCGTCCGTACGGCCCCGTCCCGCCCGCCCCTCCCGTCTCGTTCGCGACCGCGGGCGGGTGGTGCCGGGGCTTCTCGACGGAATGCCCTGCCGGACGTGACCGCGCCCCCGCCGGGTCGGGCCCGGCGGGGCGCGGCCCCGGAAGGGGTGTCAGGGCATCGCGTCCACGAGGGGCTTGGGCGACGTGGGGATCGTGCTGGTCGGTGCCGCGGCGCGGCGGGTGGGGACGAGGAGAGCCGCGGCCGCGCCGACCGCGACGGCTGCCGCGCCGGTCCAGAGCGCGGGGGTGAGGCCGTCCACGAACCGCGTCGCGGACTCGTAGCCGCCCTGGGCGGAGAAGACCGCCGCGAGGGTCGCGACCCCGAGGGCCCCGCCGACCTCGCGGAGGGCGTTGTTGGCACCCGAGGCGATGCCCTGCTCCTCGGGCCGGACGCTGCCCATCACGATGTTGGCGCTCGGCGCGAAGTACATCGCCATCCCGATGCCGCTCACGATCAGCGCCGGCACCTGCGCCGCGTACGACACGCCCGGCTCGATGACCAGGGCGAACCAGCCGAGCCCCACCGCCTGGAGGGCGAGTCCCGCGGCGACGACCGGGCGGCCGCCGATGCGGTCGGAGAGGAAGCCCGCGATGGGCGCGACGATCATCGGCATGCCGGTCCAGGGCAGCATGCGCAGCCCCGCCTCGGTCGGGGAGTAGCCCGCCACGCCCTGGAGGAACTGGCTGAGCAGGAAGATCGAGCCGAACATGCCGAGGAACATCAGCAGGCTGGCCGCGTTGACGGCGGCGAAGGCGCGGCTGCGGAAGAGCCGCATCGGGAGGATCGGATTGCGGGCGCGGACGCCGTGCCGGACGAAGGCGGCCAGCAGCACGCCCCCTCCGATGAGTCCGCCGAGGACCGGGCCGCTGGTCCAGCCGTCGGCGTTGCCGCGGACGAGGGCGTAGACGATGCCGAACAGGCCGGCGCTGGCGAGCACCGTTCCGGTCGCGTCGAGCCGGGGGTTGGGACCGTGGCTCTCGGCGAGCCGCAGGCGGGCGAGCGGCAGGAGGAGCAGGCCGAGCGGGACGTTGACCCAGAAGATCCACTGCCAGGAGATGTGTTCGGTGAGCGAGCCGCCGATCAGCGGTCCCGCGGCCACGGCGAGGCCGTTGACGGCGCCCCAGATGCCGAAGACCATGCCCCGTCGCTCGGGCGGGACGGCCGCCGACAACAGGGTGAGGGTGAGCGGCATGAGGATCGCGGCGCCGACGCCCTGCACGGCCCGGGCCGCGATGAGTTCGCCCATGCCGGGGGCGAGCGCGGCGGCGGCGGAGGCCGCGGAGAAGATGCCGAGGCCCACGAGGAACATGCGCCGGCGACCGAAGCGGTCGCCCACGGCGGCGCCGAACATGAGGAGGACGGCGAAGGTGAGCGTGTAGGCGCTCACCGTCCACTCCAGGTCCTCCAGTGCGCCGCCCAGGTCCTCGCGGATGGAGGGCAGCGCGGTGGTGACCACCAGATTGTCGAGCGCCGCCATGAAGCCGGCGACGCTGGTGATGACGAGGGCCCAGCCGACGCTGCCGCGCCTGCCCTCCTGCGGTGACGGTGCCATGGGAATCCCCCAGCAGATTAGTTATTGATCAATAACTTTCAGGGGCATGGATGTACCCCTCGAACGGCCGACGCGACCCGTCAGCCCTTGTCGGGAAAGCGGTCGGCGTAGAGTTCCTCGACCCCCGCCCAGCCGCGCTCGCCCTGTGGGACACCGAGCGCCACCAGTACGTTCACGAGCATTCCCGTGCCGAAGAACTCCGCCGTCTCGCGGTTGCCCACCCCTGTGCGCGCCATGACGTAATCCCACAGGCCCAGCCAGCCCCGCCGGCAGGCCTCGCGGATCTCGTCGTCGTCGACGGAGGCCACGTACATCTGCAGTTGCATCCGCAGTACGTCGCCGCCTCCGATCAGCTCCTGGTAGGAGCTGCACATCGCCTCGAACGCCTTCTCCCCCTCCAGCCCCTCGGCCGCCTTCTCGAAGTGCGCCTCGATCGTCTCGACGCACCGCGCGACGACGGCCAGGAACAGCGCCTTCTTGTTCGGGAAGAGCCGGAAGAGGTACGGCTGCGACACCCCCATGCGCTTGGCGATGACGCCGGTGGAGGTGCCGTTGTAGCCGCCCCTCCCGAACTCCGTCATCGCCGCCCGGATCGCCGCCTCACGGCGCTCCTCCGCACTCATACGCATGCCGTCGCCTGCCATGGAAAGTAAGTTATCAGTCAATAACAACCGAACTCAAGAGGAAGGCGGCGGGAGGACCCGCCGCCCTCTCCTCACGGCTACGCCAGCCGGACCACCGCGCGCGACATGCCCAGCACCTTCTGCCCGGCGCTGACAGCCGTCACGTCCACCCGGACCGTACGCTCGTCGTCGTCCAGCTTGGCCGCGACCTTGGCGCTGACCTCGATCAGCGCGCCCGTCGCGTCGTTCGGCACGACGACGGGCTTGGTGAAGCGCACCCCGTAGTCCACGACGGCTCCCGGGTCGCCGACCCAGTCGGTCACCACGCGGATCGCCGAGGCCATGGTGAACATGCCGTGCGCGATGACGTCCGGCAGGCCGACCTCCTTGGCGAACTTCTCGTTCCAGTGGATCGGGTTGAAGTCCCCGGAGGCACCGGCGTACTGCACGAGTGTGGCGCGGTTCACGGGGAAGGACTGCGCCGGCAGCTCGGTGCCGACCTCGACCTCGTCGTAGGAGATCTTCGCGGTCATCAGCTCACTCACCCTCCGGCGCGCGCGCCACCAGCTTCATCAGCGCCGTCACCACGTGCTCGCCGCTCTCGTCGTGGACCTCGCCGCGGACGTCGATGACGTCGTTGCCCGCGAGCGACTTGATGGCCTCGATGGTGACCGTCACCGACAGGCGGTCGCCGGCCCGCACGGGGCGGGTGTAACTGAACTTCTGGTCGCCGTGCACCACCCGGCCGTAGTCCAGTCCCAGCTCCGGGTCGAGGACGACCTGCCCCGAGGCCTTGTAGGTGATCACGAAGGGGAAGGTCGGCGGCGCGATCACATCCGGATGGCCGAGGGCCTTGGCCGCGTCGGGGTCGGTGTAGACCGGGTTCGGGTCCCCGACGGCCTCGGCGAACTCGCGGATCTTCTCCCGTCCCACCTCGTAGGGAGCGGTGGGCGGATACGACCGCCCCACGAAGGACTGGTCCAGCGCCATCGGCACCTCCTGGAGCTGTGGTTTGTGTCGTCGGCGGGATGCCAACGCCAAGAGGCCGCCCCCGGTCACAGGGGCGGCCTCGTTGGTCTTACGGCCTGGGTCAGCGCGTCTCGCGGTGCGCGGTGTGCGCGTTGCAGCGCGGGCAGTGCTTCTTCATCTCAAGACGGTCCGGGTCGTTGCGCCGGTTCTTCTTGGTGATGTAGTTCCGCTCCTTGCACTCCACGCAGGCCAGCGTGATCTTCGGGCGGACGTCGGTGGCGGCCACGTGAGTGCTCCTTGACGAACGGCAATAAGGTTTGAACACGGAAAGAGTAGCCGATTGAGGGACCGATCCCACAATCGGCTACGCGGGTAGCGGCGACCGGACTTGAACCGGTGACACAGCGATTATGAGCCGCTTGCTCTACCGACTGAGCTACGCCGCTTCGATGAAGAGATCACCCGCCGGGTGGCGGGTCATCCGATCACCAGAGCCCCAATACGGAATCGAACCGTAGACCTTCTCCTTACCATGGAGACGCTCTGCCGACTGAGCTATTGGGGCGAGCGAGGAAGACATTACACGGTCCGCCGCCGAAGGTGAAATCCGTATCTTGCGGGCAGTCGCCGGACCGCTCCCCACCTCCGCCGGCCCACCCGCTCGGTCCCATACGTCACTTGACGTCACCAGTACGACTATTGGCTCTTCCCGGACGGACCGGGCACCGCGCCCTAGGCTCGGAACCGCGTGATCTTGCCTCCGGCCCCGAGGAGCGCGATGACCGACAGCCAGCCGCAGCAGCCCACCGACCCCCCGCTCGGCGAAGCGGCCCCAGCCCCCGCCCTCCTGCTCTGCGATGCCCGCCTCGCCGACGGCCGCACCGTCGACGTGCGCCTGGCCGGAGCGCGCATCGAGGCCGTCGGCACCGCCGGCAGCCTCCACGAGGGCACCCGGGTGGATCTGGGGGGCTACCTCCTGCTGCCCGCGCCCGCCGAGCCGCACGCCCACCTCGACACCGCCCTGACGGCCGACTGCGGCGGCCCGCCCTCGTACGACGGCGAGGACGTGCAGCGGCGGGTCACCGAGGGCGCGCTCCATCAGCTCGGCCACGGCGCGACCGCGGTCCGCACCCACATCCGCATCGGCGACGTCCAGGGGCTGCGCGCCCTCGAGGCCGCGCTGCAGGCCCGGCGCGCGTTGCGCGGACTGGTCGACCTGCAGACCGTGGCCGTGCCCCGGGTGCTCACCGGGCCCGCCGGGGCCGACGGCCTCGCCGTGCTCCGCGACGCCCTCAAGATGGGGGCCGGCGTCGTGGGCGGCTGCCCCGACCTCGACCCCGACCCCGCCGGGTACGCGGAGGCCGTGCTCGCGGTGGCGGCCGAGTTCGGCCTCCCGGTGGACCTGCACACCGACGCCGCCGACCCCGCCCGCCTCTCCCGGCTCGCCGCGATGGCCGGCGGCCTGCGCCCCGGCGTCGCGCTCGGCCCCTGCGGGGGCCTGTCCCGGCTCCCGTACGACACCACCGTCCGCCTCGCCGGGCAGCTCGCCTCCGCCGGGGTCTCGCTGACCGCCCTCCCGCAGGGCAACTGCGGCGCCCTGGAGTCGGTGCGCCGGGGCAGCACCGCGCCGGTCCGGACCCTGCGGGCGGCCGGCGTCCGGATCGCCGCGGGCAGCGGGGCGCTGCGCGACCTGACCAACCCCGTCGGCCGCGGCGACCCCCTGGAGGCCGCCTTCCTGCTCGCCTCCCACGGCGAGTGCGCCCCCGGCGAGGCGTACGAGGCGGTGAGCCGGGACGCCCGCGCCGTCATGGGGCTGCCCGAGGTGCGGGTCGAGGCGGGCTTCCCCGCCGAGCTGCTGGCGGTACGGGCCGACCGGCTGGAGGGCGCGCTGTCCCTCGCCTACAGCAGGATCGTCATCCACCGGGGCCGGGTCGTCTCCCGGACCAGCGCAGTCCGCGAGTACACCGACACCCTGGCGCTCGACCTGCCGCGTCAGTCGAGGAGCCGCCGTGATCCGGCATGAACGGCGCGCCGGGCGTAGCGTCGGTGGCATGCGCACTGTGATCGCTGGTGGACATGGACAGATCGCGCTGCGGCTGGAGCGGCTGCTCGCCGCGCGCGACGACGAAGTGGCGGGCATCATCCGCAAGCCCGAACAGGCCGACGACCTGCGGGAGGCCGGCGCGGAGCCGATCGAGCTGGACCTGGAGGCGGCGTCGGTGGACGAGGTGGCCCAGGCGCTGCGCGGCGCCGACGCGGTCGTCTTCGCGGCGGGCGCGGGGCCGGGCAGCGGCGCCGCCCGCAAGGAGACCGTGGACCGGGACGCCGCCGTGCTCCTGGCCGACGCGGCCGAACGCGCGGGCGTACGCCGCTACCTGATGGTCTCCGCCATGGGGGCCGACACCGACCCCAGCCCCGGCACCGACGACGTCTTCGCCGCCTATCTGCGCGCCAAGGGAGCCGCCGACGCCGAGGTGCGCCATCGCACCTCGCTGGACTGGACGATCCTGCGCCCCGGTCTGCTCGTCAACGACCCGGGGACCGGGCGGGTCCGGCTCGCCGCCTCCACCGGGCGCGGCTCGGTGACCCGTGACGACGTCGCGGCGGTCCTCGCGGAGCTGCTCGACACGCCGTCGACGGCCGGGCTGACCCTGGAGCTGATCGGGGGTCACACGCCGGTGTCGGTCGCGGTGAAGGACATCGCGGGCAACTGAGCTTCCCGTACGGCCTCATGTGGCGCCGCAGACCCGCCGGGGCCGGCACCGTTCGGGTGCCGGCCCCGGCGGGCGAAGGGCTTTCAGTACGGGTGACGGTCGGGCTTCTCCATCCACGCCTGGTAGGCCTTCGCGCCGAACTCGGGGTGCATCTGGCGGCTCTCGATGCGCCGTTGGTCGAGCGGCTTGGCGAAGTCCTCGTACTGGTAGGCGTCGTCGAAGCCGATCTCCCGGGTGGCCGGCCTCGATGCGCGGCCAGTAGATGGCGCTCATGCACATCGGGCAGGGCGCGCCGCTGATGTAGATGCTGTGCCCCTGGAGCATCCGGGCGCGCGCTCGGGCACCGGGGCGGGTGAACCCTCGGGGCGCGGGACGTACTCCAGCGTGCCCCCTTTCGGTGCTCCTCCGAGATGGAGGGCGCCTCCGGACTCATGCGCGCCACCGCCTTGCGGATGGTCTCCACTTCGGCGTGGGCGGTGGGATCGCCGGTGAGGAGGACGCGGTTCTGTCCGCGTGCGACGACCTCGCCGTCGCGGGTGAGGACGGCGCCGAAGAGGCCTCTTTTGGAACCCCGGAACGGGCAACGGGCCCACGGCGACCTCCTTGCTGAAATTGCGTCGTCCGCGAATTCGGCGTGCGGGGAGGTCGGCCGAGATGCGATCAGCCCCGCTCTGGGCTGCACTTGGTCGTATCGGGAAGCAAGCGCCGCCCCCCCTCACGCCACGGAGAGAGCATGCCGATGAAGCCCCCGGCCCCCCCGTTCACCCGCGAGAGCGCCATCGAGAAGGTGCGCCTGGCGGAGGACGCCTGGAACACCCGCGACCCCGAGAAGGTGTCCCTCGGCTACACACCGGACAGCCGGTGGCGCAATCGCGCCGAGTTCATCAACGGGCGGCATGAGATCGTCGCGTTCCTCACCCGCAAGTGGACCAGGGAGCAGGACTACCGCCTCATCAAGGAGCTCTGGGCCTTCGACGGCAACCGCATCGCCGTCCGCTTCGCCTACGAGTGCCATGACGACTCCGGCAACTGGTACCGCTCCTACGGCAACGAGAACTGGGAGTTCGACGACGAGGGCCTGATGCGGGTACGGCTGGCCTGCATCAACGACCTCCCCATCGCCGAGTCGGAACGCAAGTACCACTGGCCGCAGGGGCGGCGGCCGGACGATCACCCGGGTCTGTCCGACCTCGGGCTCTGAGCCGCGCGAGCCTGCTGCCGCAGCTCCACCCGGGCCGCGGGCGAGCGGCCCGGTCCGGTGCGCCAGTACGGGTGCCAGAACAGCCGGCAGGACAGCCACAGAAGGCGTCGTCTCAGGATCGCCGCATGGTCGGGCTCGGCGGCGAGTTGCGCGTAGGTGAGGTGCCATTCGCGCTGCGCCTGCACCAAATCGGGCGGGAACACGGTGTTGGCCATACACAGGATTCAATCACGTGTTCGATTTTCTCCGCAGGCTTCACACGTCACTCGAAGGGGTGAGCTTCGCGGCCCCGCCCGCCGCCCCGGGACAGCCCACGGCCCCGGGGCGCTCCCCCGCGCCCCGGGGCCGCACGCGTGTGCCACCGGCACGGAGGCCGGCCTAGATGCTCAGGACGATGGCGGCTCCCACGCCGCCCAGACCCAGCGCGAGGGCGGCTTCGACCCAGCCACCCCTCCCCCAGCGGAAGAAGCGGTCAAGCGCGAGCCGCCCGGGGCCGATGGCGGCGACGGCGAGGGCGACGACCGTGATGCCCAGGCTGTACTCGATGCCGCCCTGCTCCTCCCACAGTCCGTGCGCACCGGAGACGGTGACCATGGCGTTGATCATCACGCCGATCAGGGCCGCCGCCGCGAGCGGGGTGAGCAGCCCCAGCGCCAGGCCCACGCCGCCCAGGAACTCAGAGGCCCCGCATATGGCCGCGAAGACCTTCCCGGGCGAGTAACCCAGCATCTCGAAGCCCTTGCCGGCCCCGGCGAGCCCCTGCCCGCCGAACCACCCGAAGAGTTTCTGGAGCCCGTGTCCCGCCATCACGACACCGAACGTGAGCCGGATCAGCAGCAGGCCGCAGTCGCCGGCGGTCACCGGAGGCCGAGCCGGTACGACGTCCGCGGTTTGGGGCGGGACCCGCAGACGCTCAGCTATGTAATGCATAGGGAACCCTCTTCTGCCCCCGAGGCCCCGATGGGCGGCGCCGGCCGACCCCCGGGGACCAGCGGAGCGTGTCGATGCGGTCACCGCGAATCACACGGGCATCCCTCCTCCCTTCCCATGGGTACGTGTCAGCACCGTGCCTTGTTCAACCACGTTTACACCTTTTTCCTGCCTCTCATCCTGGTCTGCCGGAAGGGTCGGCATGTGCCGGTGATGCCGCGTGACGAACCGGGTCGGGATTTCGGCAGCTCGGGGCGCCTTTCCGCCGGGCCGGCGCCGGCATCGCGCGGGCCCGGGCAGGTCGAGCCGGCACGGAAGGGCACCGATCCGAACGACCGCCGACCCGGGTGCCGTGTAACGCGTGCTGGGCATCTCGTACGACATGAAGGGCACCCGCAGGGCACGGCGGCACTCCGGTCCGGAGGATTTCGCCCTGGTCGGACTGGACCGGCACCCGGGGATCCGGATCTCATCCAGGGCGTGATCAGCAAGTCGAGCTCGGCGTACGCCACCACCGCGGCCTCGTTGGCCGGCAGGAAGCGCAGACCGGTGCTGATGACCTCGGGCACGAGTCTGGACTCCTGGGTGCAGACCGAGCCGAAGCGCATGCCGCCGAAGGGCAAGACGGTCTACCCGGTCGGCGGCACCAAAGTCCTCGGCAGTTCGGTGGCGTCCAAGGTGACCTCGCTCGGGTACGTCGCCAAGCGGCTGTCCGACGCATCGCGCTACTCCACCTCGGTGGCCGTGGCCAAGGCGATCACCAGCACGCCGAAGTACGTGTTCCCGGCCACCGGCACCGACCACCGCGACGCGCTGGCGGCCAGTTCCGCCGCGGGCTCCACGGGCGGTTCGGGGACCGCGGTGGTACTGCTGACCGACGGCTCGACCATGACCGCGTCCGTGTACGGCCACCCCAACAAGTACAGCCCGAGCACGCCGAAGATCATCACCGTGGGGATCGACGCGGAGCCGGCGCTGGCCAAGGCGCACAAAGCGCACAAGGCGTACAAGGCGTACAAGGCGTACAAGGAACCGGACACCCGCCGGTCACTCGGCGTGGATGCTCGGCCGGACCTCCACGATGATGTCCGCGTCCGCCTCGTCGCCCTCCTCGTCGCGCCAGAGGAGGACCCGCACGTGCCTCGCCCGTGAAAGGCCGCGCGTCTTCCACTCGGTCATCAGGTCGGCAACGACGAGGGCGACGGCGTATCGGGGGCCCTCGCTCGAATCATCGGCGGTGATCGTGCCCCGCCACCGTTCGGACTCCCTGCCGTAAGGGCGCCATCCCTCCGAGCCGTGCGGCTCGAAGACCCGGTACACCCAATCCGTCTCGGTGCCCATATCACGGATCCTGCCACTGCAAGGAGTCCGATGCGCCGCACCGGATCGACGCCCGCCGAGCGCGGGGTCGACCGGCTGCAACAACCGCCCCGACGTCCTGGAGCTGGACGACGGCGCATTCCTCGCCACCGGGGAGCGGCTCGGCACCCTCCTGCGCGAGCGCGAGGGCCGCAACGTCTACCGGCTGACCTAGTCGGGCTCGCCGTCCAGGGCGTCGCGCAGATGGCCAAGTGCCTGGGGATGCCCAGAGACCAATCTCGGTGACGGGACCCGCCCCTCAATCGTATGATCGGCCAGCCACGGATGAGGGGGGGATTCCTTCTCCGGACATGTCCGACCGAACGGCTGCGCTGTGCGCTGCCCGCGCCCCGGCGGGTCCCTCCTGTCCCCGTACGCTCCACCACCTCGACAGGAGACCTGAGTGTTCTCTGCCATCAAGGGCGGGAGGCACAGACGTGGGATACGCATGGTGATTCCCACCGCCGCTCTCGCCCTCGGCATCACGGGCGCGATGCTCATGACGCCGGCCAACGCCGCACCCGCCTCCTCGCTCCCGGGCGTCAGCGAGAGTGCCCACACCACCACCCCCACGGCCGTTCTGACCGACCGCGTCAAGGGCGCGCTCGAAGCGGACGCCGGGACGGCCGGCACCAAGACGGCGACGAGCTCCCTGGCGAGTTCCCCGCCCTCGTCCACCGCGGTCGACCCGAAGATCATCGGCGGCACCGAGACCGGCATCACCTCGGCCCCGTGGATGGCGCAGCTCTGGTACTACGACGACAAAGGCACCACCGACGAGAGCGACGACTACGGCATCTTCTGCGGCGGCACCGTCGTGGCGCCCACGAAGATCCTCACCGCCGCGCACTGCGTCAAGGGCCTCAACTGGCACGCCCACGGCGCTGTCGTCACCGGCACCGCCCAGCTCCCCACGACGGACACCGCCGGCAACACCGACCTCCACGGCGGCACCGTCTCCGGCGTGTGGCGGCAGTGGAACCACCCGTCGTACAACGCGACCACGACCGACAACGACCTCGCGGTGCTGACCCTCCCCAACCCGGTCAGCGCCAAGCCGATCCAGATCACCACCTCGACCGACACCGCCTCGTACGTGGCCGGCACCAGCGCCACGGTCTATGGCTGGGGCCGTACCAGCTCCACCACCGGCGACATCTCGGAGAACCTGCGCACCGCCACCCTGCCGATCAATTCCAACGCGACCTGCAGCGGCTTCTACGGCACCGATTTCGTGGCCGGTCACATGGTCTGCGCCGGGAAGCCCGCCACAGGCTCCGACACCGGCACGGTCACGCCCTGCAACGGCGACTCCGGCGGCCCGCTGATCGTCGACAACAGGATCGTCGGCATCGTCTCCTGGGGTGTGCAGGACTGCGTCGCCAGCGGCGCGTACAGCGTCTTCACCAAGGTGAGCACGTACGTCGGTGCGGCCTACCCGCGCATCGACGACACCAACATGAGCGGTGACCACAGGGCCGACGTGTTCGTGCGCCGCAGCTCCGACTCGACGGGCTTCGAGTACGACTCCAAGGGGACGTCCTTCGCCACCCGCCAGTCCCTGGGCGACTGGAGCGGTCTCAACGTCGTCGTACAGGCCGATCTCAACCGGGACGGCTACCAGGACTACATCATCCGCGACAGCGCCAGCGGCGACATCTACTGGGGCCACTACGTCGTCAGCAGCAACAGCTGGGCCTGGAGCTACCGCTTCGACAACTGGAAGACCCGCACCCGCATCGTCGTCCCCGGCGACATGACCGGCGACGCGCTGCCCGACCTGATGTCCGTCGACTCGGGCGGCAAGCTGTGGCTGTACCCCGGCAAGGGGAACGGCAGCTTCGCGTCCCGCGTCCAGGTCGGCACCAGCACGAGCTGGAACCAGTACAACATGCTGCTCGGCCACGGCGACCTCACCGGCGACGGCAAGGCCGACCTGCTCGCCCGCAACTCCAGCACCTCGGACATCTACCTGTACAAGGGCACGGGCAAGTCCTCTGCGCCGCTTTCCGGCCGTGTCAAGGTCCGCACCTGGAGCGGCTACAACCGCTTCGACGCCGTCGGTGACGTCACCGGCGACGGCAAGGCCGACTTCCTGGCCCGTACCTCCGGCGGCACGCTGTACCTCTACCCCGGTACCGGCAGGGCCACCTCGGAGCTCTTCAGCACCCGTGTGACCATCGGCACCGGCTGGCAGCAGTACGGCCTCTTCGGCTGAGCCATCGGTCACCGGACCGGCCGAAAGACCAGGTGAGGGCCAACCGTATGGCTCTCGTCCAGCGGATCCCGGCGCGTCCTCAGGCAGGGCGGGCCGGGACCCGCTCGCCACCGATCGGCGCGGGGCCTACCTGCGGTCCGCCGTGACCGCCGAACCGGACAAGGTGACCGGCGCCGTTCCCGGCACGCGCGACACGGCGCTCTACCGAGCCGCTGTCGCCCTCGGGCAGTTGGCGGGGGAGAGCTAGCCTTGGCGCAGGTGGCCGTGTGGCTCTCGGAGGCCGCCGCACGGGCGGGCCAGACCGAGCACGAGGCGCGGAACACCATCGCGTCCGGTCTGCGGACCGGTGCCAACCGCCCCCGGACGGTGGCGGCATGAGCCCCGAACCCACCCCGATCACCCCGCCGCACCTGTATTCGGTCCGGCGTGACCCCGCCCCGGAGCTGCCGCCCCCGCCCGCCAAGCCGCGCACCGCGTGGACGGCCGATCAGCTCGTGGCCGCGGAGTTCCCCGAGCCCAAGTGGGCGGTGCCCGGGATCCTTTCCGAGGGCGTGAACCTGCTCGCCGGACCGCCCAAGGTCGGAAAGTCCTGACTCTCCCTCGGGTTGGCCCGCTCCGTTGCAGCGGGGTGCAAGGCATTCGACAGCGTGCCCGTGGACGGCTCTACCTCGCTCTGGAGGACACCCCGCGCCGTCTTCAGACCCGTATGGGCAAGCTGCTCGGTGGGCAGCCCGCCCCGGCCGCGCTGACCCTGGTGACCGAGTGCCCGCCGCTGCCGCAGGGCGGCGCCGCCGCCATCGCCGCATGGCTGGACAGGAACCCGCACGCGCGGATGGTCGTCATCGACGTGTTCGCCGAGATGCGCGGCGCCTCCCCGGTCGGTCCGGGTGTACGCGAAGTTCCTGAAGGGCGGGGACGAAGCCGCGAACGCGAAGATTTCGGCTCGCCTGAGTGAGCGAGGCAACCCCCTGCCTTGGTCGCCCATGCGCAGGGCGGCGGGTACGACGGAACCCGCCGCCCTGCGCTATGGCTCGATATCGAAGAGCGGGATGGTCGGTGGCGGCGGGGCGAGTACGGCGCGAAGGCTGTTGAGCGTCGCACGCCATTGCCTCCCGTCCCGTGGATCGATCCAGTTCGATGCCAATCAGGATTCGTCACTGCCGATGCGGGCGAGCGCTTCGTCTGCCAGGGTCCGGAGATCGGAGGGGAAGGTCGGCATAGGCGTTTCAGGGCCGTAGGACGTGTCGACCGGTTCGCCGCCTGGACACTGCGCCGCGATCAGTGCCGCAGCGGCCACGGCTTCCTCCGCCTCCATGAGGTAACCGCTGGCGTCCACGGTTCGGGTGAGTACGCCGCGGATCAGGGCTTCGCGTTCCTCGGGCTTGGCACTGTCGAGAGCGCAGGCGAAGTCCGCGGCAGTGTCGTTGTCGAAGGGGCCGGTATCCCAGGTACCCATGGTGATCTCCTCGCACAGCTTCGCCGGGAGCCTCGCACTAGGTGTATTGATCACGAGCGTTGTTGGCACTTACAACTAGCCACTGACAATCCGGCGGCGACGGCGACCAGGCTCCGACACTCCTCGGGACGCGCCGGTCCGCCGTCCCACGCATGCCCCACAGCCGCAGGTCGGACCCCAGCTCCCGTCCACGCCCCGTCCACAACCGCTGGTAGAGAGCGTGCGAGAACGGAACGGAGCGAGACAGCGGCCCGCATCCGCCGGAGCAAACGAAACAGCCCCCGCTCTGCGTTTCCGCAGCTCAGGGGCTGTGTTTCCACTGTGGCGGCGCCAGGATTCGAACCTGGGTAGGCTAAGCCGACGGATTTACAGTCCGCTCCCATTGGCCACTCGGGCACACCGCCTGGGAAGTGTCTCCGCGGGCCGCTTGTGTGCGGTCCCCTTGGCGACGTCGTAAACAATACCCGATGCGCGGGGGTGCTTCGCCACCCTATTGATCAGCGCTCCGGGCGGGTCCGGTGGCTAGGCTTGCGGAGGCGGCCCGGAGGCGGGTCGCGAACCTGACGGATCAGAGCCAAGGAGCCAACAGAAGATGGCCGACTCCAGTTTCGACATCGTCTCGAAGGTCGAGCGGCAGGAGGTCGACAACGCCCTCAACCAGGCCGCGAAGGAGATCTCGCAGCGCTACGACTTCAAGAACGTCGGCGCGTCGATCTCCTGGTCCGGGGAGAAGATCCTGATGCAGGCCAACTCCGAGGAGCGGGTCAAGGCCATCCTGGACGTCTTCGAGACCAAGCTGGTCAAGCGGGGGATCTCGCTGAAGTCGCTGGACGCGGGCGAGCCGCAGCTGTCCGGCAAGGAGTACAAGATCTTCGCGACCATCGAGGAAGGCATCTCGCAGGAGAACGCCAAGAAGGTCGCCAAGATCATCCGCGACGAGGGGCCCAAGGGCATCAAGGCGCAGGTGCAGGGCGAGGAGCTTCGGGTGAGCTCGAAGAGCCGGGACGACCTGCAGGCCGTCATCGCGCTGCTGAAGGGCAAGGACTTCGACTTCGCTCTGCAGTTCGTGAACTACCGCTGAGCGAGGTCCTGCCGGAGGTCCCGGTCGGGAGGAGGCGACCGGGGCCTTTGCCGTGCCCGCCGGCGCTCCGGCGGCTCCGGCGGGGGGCGCATTCGGAGGGTGGCGCCCGGGAATCCCTCGCAGGTGCGTAGTGTCTTCCTGTTGGGCCTCCCCGGGCCTGCCGTCGTGCCGTGGACCCGGGGCAGTCGTATCGAGGATGGAGCCGGGCATGCACAGCCGCACCGCTTTGGTCGAGGACCTGATGAGCCGCTTCCCGCACGTACCCCGCGAGGCGGTCATCAAGGAGGACCTGCTGCGCGGCGGGATCGCCTTCGACGAGTCCGCGCTCAGCGGCGGCGAGGGCGGCGACGTCAAACCGAAGTCGTACTTCATCTTCTCCTTCGACCACCGCACGCTCCCCGAGCTGGGTGCCGCCGCGCTCAACCGCCCGCCCGAGGAGATCGTGCTCACCGGCGGGCCCTACGACCTGCGCCGTACGGTCGTCTCCGTGCGCGTCAACCCGTCCTCGCCCTACCGCGTACGGGCGGGCGGGCGCGGTGTCCTCGGCCTCTACCTCGACGGGGTGCGCATCGCGGACGTCGGCCTGCCGCCGATGCCCGCGTACTACCGGCACACCCTGGAGAACGGGAAGTCGGTGATGGAGGTCGCGCCGACGATCCAGTGGGGCTACCTGATCTATCTGACGGTCTTCCGCGTGTGCCAGTACTTCGGCGCCAAGGAGGAGTGCCAGTACTGCGACATCAACCACAACTGGCGCCAGCACAAGGCGGCCGGCCGCCCCTACACGGGTGTGAAGCCGGTCGAGGAGGTGCTGGAGGCGCTGGAGATCATCGACAAGTACGACGAGGCGAAGACCTCCACCGCGTACACCCTCACCGGCGGGGCGATCACCTCCAAGGTCGCCGGCCGGGACGAGGCCGACTTCTACGGCCACTACGCGAAGGCCATCGAGGAGCGCTTCCCCGGCCGCTGGATCGGCAAGGTCGTCGCCCAGGCGCTGCCCAAGGAGGACGTGCAGCGCTTCAAGGACTACGGCGTGCAGATCTACCACCCCAACTACGAGGTGTGGGACCGCCGCCTGTTCGAGCTGTACTGCCCCGGCAAGGAGCGCTACGTGGGCCGCGACGAGTGGCACCGCCGCATCCTGGACTCCGCCGAGATCTTCGGCCCGCGCAATGTGATCCCGAACTTCGTGGCGGGCGTGGAGATGGCCGAGCCCTTCGGCTTCACCAGTGTCGGCGAGGCGATCGACTCCACCGCCGAGGGCCTGCGCTTCTTCATGTCGCGGGGCATCACCCCGCGCTTCACCACCTGGTGCCCGGAGCCGACCACCCCGCTGGGCAAGGCCAACCCGGAGGGCGCCCCGCTGGAGTACCACATCCGCCTGCTGGACGTGTACCGCGCGACGCTGGAGGAGTACGGGCTGTCCTCGCCGCCCGGGTACGGCCCGGCCGGCCCCGGCAACGCGGTCTTCTCCGTCAGCTCCTTCATGGACAGCCTGCCCGCGTCGGCGCCCGTCGGTGTGAGCTGAGGTGCCGACGCTGCTGATCGTGCATCACACGCCGTCACCCAACCTGCAGGCGATGTTCGAGGCGGTGGTCGCCGGGGCGACCACCGACGAGATCGAGGGCGTGGACGTCGTACGGCGGCCCGCCCTCGCGGCGACCGCCTCCGACGTGCTCGCGGCGGACGGCTACGTGCTGGGCACGACGGCGAACCTGGGCTACATGTCCGGGGCGCTCAAGCACTTCTTCGACCAGGTCTACTACCCGTGTCTGGACGCCACGCGCGGCCGTCCCTTCGGCTACTACGTGCACGGCGGCAACGACGTCACGGGCACCGTCCGCGGTATCGAGGCGATCACGACCGGGCTCGGCTGGACGCGGGCGGCGGCCGCCGTGACGGTCACCGGTGAGCCCTCCAAGCCGGATCTGGAGGCCTGCTGGGAGCTGGGCGCGGCCCTGGCCGCCGGGCTGGCGGACTGACCGCGCGGGGCCGGCGCCGACGTGCCGGGCCCGCACCCCCGTCCTACCGTGGAGGTGGAGAGAGGGGGCACCCGATGGCACCCCATGTCCTGGACGACGCGGCCCTGGACGCTCTGCGCTCCGGCCTCGCGGGCGAGGCCGTCGCCCCCGGTGACCCGGCGTACGACGAGGCCCGCACGCTCTTCAACGCGATGATCGACCGCCGTCCGTCCCTGATCGCGCTCTGCGAGACCGTCGGCGACGTCGCCTCGGCGATCCGCTTCGGCCGTGAGCGAGGGCTGGAGATCGCCGTCCGCGGGGGCGGGCACAGCGTCTCGGGCATGTCCCTGACCGACGGCGGCATCGTCGTCGACCTGCGCCGCATGCACGCCGTCGTCGTCGACCCGCGGGCTCGTACGGCACGGGTCGGCGGCGGCGCCACGATGAGCCACCTGGACCGGGCGGCGCAGCCGTACGACCTGGCCACCACCGGGGGCCGGGTCTCCACCACCGGGGTGGGCGGCTTCACCCTCGGGGGCGGATCGGGGTGGCTGGAACGCAAGTTCGGGCTGACCTGCGACAACCTGCTGGAGGCCGAGCTGGTCACAGCGGACGGCACTTCGGTGCGGGCCGCCGAGGACGAGAACCCCGAGCTGTTCTGGGCACTGCACGGCGGCGGCGGCAACTTCGGCGTCGTCACCTCCCTCACGCTGCGGCTGCACCCGCTGCCCGCGTTCACCATGGCCCTGCTGCTGTGGCCCGCGGAGGCCGGCCCCGAGGTGCTGCGCACCTACCGCACCCTGCTGGCGTCCGCGCCGGACGAGGTGGGCGGGGGCATGCTCTTCCTGACCGGGCCGCCGGAGGAGTTCGTGCCGGAGCACCTGGTGGGCGCGCTCGCCTGCGCGGTCCTGGTCACGTACACCGGCACCGAGGCCGAGGCGCGCGAGGTGCTGGACCCGCTGCTGGCGCTCGGTCCCGAGGGCCGGCTGGTCATGGAGCTGCCGTACGCGGATCTGCAGTCCATGCTCGACGACCCGCCCGGCTACCGGAACTACTGGTCGGCGGAGTACCTGGACGACTTCCCCGACGAGGCCGTGGACCGTTTCTGCGCCCGTGCCCGGGACATGGTCGTCCCCTCCCCCTCCCAGCACGTGCTGTTCCCCGCGGGCGGCGCCGTCGCGCGGGCCCCGGCCGACTACCCCGTGCCCTGGCGCCAGGCGCCGTGGGTCGTCCACCCCTTCGGCCTGTGGGAGGACCCGGCGGACGACGAGCGCGCCCGGAAGTGGGCGCACGACATCCGGGCCGACATGCGTCAGTGGTCCTCGGGCACGGTCTACCTGAACTTCATCGGCGACGAGGGCGAGGGCCGGGTGATCTCCGGTTTCGGGGCGCACAACCTGGGGCGGCTCGCCAGGGTGAAGACCGAGTACGACCCGGGCAACGTCTTCCGGCTCAACCACAACATCGAACCGGGCTGAGCCGCCCGGGCGGACCGGCGTCGGCTCGGCGGGTGACGGCTCAGCGGGTGGCGTACGGCGCGTCGACGGGGACGATCTCGCGGCCCAGCGGCACCAGGGAGATCGGCACCATCTTGAAGTTCGCGATGCCGAACGGGATGCCGATGATCGTCAGGCAGAAGCCGATGCCCGCCAGCACATGGCCGATGGCGAGCCAGATCCCCGCGAAGATCAGCCAGATGATGTTGCCGAGCAGCGAGCCCACTCCCGCGTCGCGACGTTCCACCGTGGTGCGGCCGAAGGGCCACAGCACGTAGTTGGCGATCCTCAGGGACGCGATGCCCCACGGGATGGTGATGATGAAGATGAACATCAGCAGGCCCAGCACGGCGTAGCCGATGGCCATCCACAGACCCCAGATGATCAGCCACACGATGTTCAGGATGAGGTTGACCGCCTTCATTGCCTCAGCCTCCCACGCGGCAAGGGCCCCCGCCTGTCAGGGCGGTTCCCGGGGCCGTCGCTCCTTCGTCCAGCGCGGCGTGTTCGTCGCTCAGGGGCCCCTCCGGAACCTCCCGGGACGTCAGCGGCGGTAGCCGGCCATCTCCTCCAGGCGGGCGATGCGCTCGCCCATCGGGGGGTGGGTCGAGAAGAGCTTTGACGCGTCGCCGGGGCGGAACGGGTTGGCGATCATCAGATGGCTGGTGGTCTCCAGCCGCGGCTCGGGCGGCAGCGGCGCGCGCTTGGTGCCCGCGTCCAGCTTGCGCAGCGCGGAGGCGAGGGCGAGCGGGTCGCCGGTGAGGCGGGCGCCGGAGGCGTCGGCCTCGTACTCGCGGGAGCGGCTGACGGCGAGCTGGATGAGGGAGGCGGCGATGGGGCCGAGGATCATCATCAGCAGCAGGCCGAGGAGGCCCGGGCCCTCGTCGTCGTCGGAGCGGCCGATGGGGATCAGCCAGGCGAAGTTGACGAGGAACAGCACCACGGAGGCCAGGGCCCCGGCGACGGACGAGATGAGGATGTCGCGGTTGTAGACGTGGCTGAGCTCGTGGCCGATGACGCCGCGCAGCTCCCGCTCGTCGAGTATGCGCAGGATGCCCTCGGTGCAGCACACGGCGGCGTTGCGCGGATTGCGGCCGGTGGCGAAGGCGTTGGGGGCCTCGGTCGGGGAGATGTAGAGCCGTGGCATGGGCTGCCGGGCGGCGGTGGAGAGCTCGCGGACCATGCGGTAGAGCCCCGGCGCCTCGAACTCGCTGACCGGGCGGGCGCGCATGGAACGCAGCGCGATCTTGTCGCTGTTCCAGTACGCGTAGGCGTTGGTGCCGAGGGCGACGACGAGCGCGACGATCAATCCCGTGCGGCCGAAGAAGCTGCCGATGATCAGGATGAGCGCCGACATTCCGCCCAGGAGAGCGGCGGTCTTCAGGCCGTTGTGCCGGCGGTGCACGGTACACCCTCCAAGTTGTGCATCGGGAGGACCTTTTCTCCTCGTCCAAGGAGAACCTCCCGTAGGGGCCAACGCCACCGGAGGGGCGTTAGTTCCCTTGTGCACGTTTCACCGCGCGCTCAGAGCAGGGTGCCGGAGGCGAAGCGGAGGATGAGCTGGGGTGCGCCGGACAGGGCGATCCCGACGACCGCGGTGAGCGCGATGGCGGCGCTCAGCGGGCGCGGAGGGCGCACGGTTGCGGCCGCAGGCTCCGTCCCGGGCCGGGCGAAGAGCAGGGCCGTCCAGCGCAGGTAGTAGACGAGCGCGATGACGACGTTGACGGCCATGACGGCGGCCAGCCAGCCCAGACCCGCGTCGACGGCCGAGGAGAAGACGGCGACCTTGGCGAACAGGCCGATGATGCCGGGCGGCAGACCCGCCAGGCAGAGCAGGAAGAAGGCCATGGCCAGCGCGGCGAGCGGGTGGCCGGAGTAGAGGCCGCGGTAGTCGGTGAGCCGGTTCTGCGGCGCGGTGCGGGCGACGAGCGCGGCGACCCCGAAGGCGCCGAGGTTCACGGCGCCGTACATCAGCGCGTACGCGAGGGTGGTGCCGACCTGCCGGTCGGGGTCGGCGTACGCGGCGGCGGCGATCGGGACGAGCAGGTAGCCGGCCTGGCCGATGGAGGACCAGGCCAGCAGGCGTACCGCGCTGCGCGGCCGGTCGGGGCGCTGGATCAGGGCGGCGACGTTGCCCACGGTCATGGTCAGGGCGGCCAGTACGGCGACGGCGGGGCCCCAGACGTGCGCGTACGGCCGGAAGGCGACGACGGTGACGAGGATGAGGCCGGAGAATCCGGCCGTCTTGCCGACGACCGAGAGGTAGCCGGCGACCGGGAGCGGGGCGCCGGTGTAGGTGTCGGGCACCCAGAAGTGGAAGGGCGCGACGGCGAGCTTGAAGGCGAAGCCGACGACGGTGAGGGCGGCGCCGGCGGCGGCGAGCGTGCCCAGGCGCGGGTCGACGCCCTGCAGTCCCTTGGCCATGGCCTCCAGGTGGAGGGTGCCGGTGGCGGCGTAGACGAAGCTGACGCCCAGCAGGGTGACGGCGGTCGCGGCGACGGAGGAGAGGAAGAACTTCAGGGCCGCCTCGCTCGACAGCCGGTCGCCGCGGCGCAGGCCGACCAGTGCGAACGACGGGAGGGTGGTGACCTCCAGGGCGATCACGAGGGTCGCCAGGTCGCGCGAGGCGGGCAGCAGCGCGGCGCCGGAGGCCGAGGAGAGCAGCAGGAACCAGAACTCACCGGCCGGCAGCTCGTCGAGGGTGTGCACCGACAGCAGGGCGGCGATCAGCGCTCCGGCCAGCACGAGCAGCTGCACGACGAGCGTGAAGTGGTCGGCGACGTAGGAGCAGTCGCCCGGGCTGCCGACGAGGCAGAAGGTGGTGCGGTCGCCGTCGAGGAGCGGCAGCAGGCTCAGCCCGGCCAGGACGAGGCCGGCGAGGGTGATCCCCACCAGCGGCTGCTTGCGGCCGTCGGGCAGGAAGAGGTCGGCGACCAGCACGACGAGCGCGGCCGCCGCGACGATGCCGGGCGGGGCGATCGCGGCCCAGTCGACCGACTGGACGACGGAGGTGGCGAGGGTGCTCATCAGCTGCCTCCGAGCAGGGTGCGCACGGCCGGGTCGGTCAGGCCGAGCAGGGCGGCGGGCCACAGGCCGGCGAGGACGGTCAGGGCGACCAGCGGGGTCCAGGCCGCCAACTCGTAGCCCTGGACGTCGGCGAGCGCCGGCGCGGCGTGGACGGTGTCGCGCTCGCCCATGCAGACGCGGCGTACGACGACCAGGAGGTACGCGGCGGTGAGCAGGGTGCCGAAGGCCGCGATCGCGGTGAAGGCGAGGTACGCGCCGCGGTCGAGGCCCGGGGCGGGCTTGAACGAGCCGAACATCGCGAGCATCTCGCCCCAGAAGCCGGCCAGTCCGGGCAGGCCGAGGGAGGCGACGGCTGCGAACGCGAGCAGGCCGCCCATGCGGGGGGCCTTGCCGTACAACGCGGCCCCGGTCTGCCCGGCGAGGCTGTCGAGGTCGGTGGAGCCGTAGCGGTCCTTGAGGGCACCGACCAGGAAGAAGAGCAGTCCGGTGATCAGGCCGTGGGCGATGTTGGCGAAGAGCGCGCCGTTGACGCCGGTGGTGGTCAGGGTGGCGATGCCGAGCAGCACGAAGCCCATGTGGCCGACCGAGCTGTACGCGATGAGGCGCTTGAGGTCGCCGCCGGCGCCGCGGCGGGCCAGGGCCAGGCAGGCCAGCGAGCCGTAGACGATGCCGATGACCGCGAAGGCGGCCAGGTAGGGCGCGAAGGACTGCATGCCCTCGGGGGCGATCGGCAGCAGGATCCGCACGAAGCCGTAGGTGCCCATCTTGAGTAGCACGCCCGCAAGGAGCACCGAGCCGACGGTCGGGGCGGCGGTGTGGGCGTCGGGGAGCCAGCTGTGCAGGGGCCACATCGGGGCCTTGACGGCGAGGCCTAGGCCGATGGCGAGGACGGCGATCAGTTGCGTGGAGTGACTGAGCGACGACCCGTTGTCAGAGGCGAGTGCCACCATGTCGAATGTGCCCGCCTTCAGCCCGATGAGGAGCAGGCCGAGCAGCATGATCACGGAGCCGAGCAGTGTGTAGAGGATGAAGCGGAGGGCGGCCCTCTCCCGGCCCTCGCCGCCCCAGCGGGCGATGAGGAAGTACATCGGGATGAGGACCATCTCGAAGGCGAGGAAGAAGAGCACCAGGTCGAGCACCGCGAAGGTGGCGAGCGTGCCCGTCTCGAGGAAGAGCAGGAGCGCGACGAACGCCTTCGGGGAGGGGCCCGCGGGCATCTTGAAGTAGCTGTAGAGCGCGCAGAGGAAGGTCAGCAGCGCGGTCAGGACGAAGAGGGGGAGACTGATGCCGTCGATGCCGAGGTGGATGCGGATGCCGAGCGCCGGGATCCAGCTGATGTCGGTGCTCGCCTGCATGGTGGCGGGGTGGTCGTGGTCGAAGCCCGCGGCGAGGACGATGCTCAGGGCGAGGACGACACCGGTGACGGTGACGCCGTGGCGGAGCACGGCCTGGTCGGGGTTCTTGCCCCTCAGGCCGGGTGGGGGCGGCAGCAGGGCGCCGGCGGCGCCGAGCAGCGGCAGGACGACGGCGGCCGCGAGGACGTACTGGAGGACGGTGTCGTTCACGGCTCACGCTCCGACGGCGACGAGGACGGCGAGGATCACGGAGCCGGCCAGCAGCACGCTGATATAGGTCTGCACATTGCCCGTCTGGGTGCGGCGCACGATCGCCCCGAGCAGCCGGGGCAGTCCGCCCGCGCCGCGGACGTACGTCTCGACGACCTCGCGGTCGAGGAAGCGGACGAGGCCCGCCGCGGCGAGCACGGGGCGGACGAAGAGCGCAGAGTACAGGGCGTCGAGGCGGAAGCCGTGCGAGGCGGGGCCGAAGAGCGGGCCGAGCAGCAGGCGACCGGGGTCGGCGGGGTCCTGGGCGGCGGCGATGTCCCCGTAGACCTGTTCGTGGGCCTGCAGGGCGGCGGCCTCGGTGAGCGCCGGCTCCTCGTCGGTCGCTCCCGCTATGGGGGCACCTCCCACGCCGAAGGCCGTGGGGGCGGCCCCGAGCGGCGTGCGGCGGCGGGCCGCGGCGGCCTGCCAGGCGCCGTAGGTCGCGAGGATGCCGACGACGGCGAGGCCGACGCCGAGGATCGAGGTCACCAGGGTCGGGGCGAGTGCGTTGCCGTCGAGCCAGGCGGGGAGGTCGAAGGCCTTCGGCACGAGGGAGATCGCTCCGAAGGCGAGGGTCGGGATCGCCAGCACCCACAGCACGACGGTCATGACCGCGGGTTCCCTCCCGTGCGCCTCGGGTGCCGTGGCGCCCTGACCGCGGAAGGCGAGGAGGAACAGGCGAGTGGCGTAGGCGGCGGTGAGGACGGCGGTGATCAGCGCGGCGACCAGGACCAGCCAGCCCACGGCCGACGGGACGCCCTCGGCGTGGCCGGCGGAGGCGTGCTCGGCCGCCCTCAGCACGGACTCCTTGGAGAAGAAGCCGGAGAAGGGGGGAATCGCGGCCAGGGCGGCCAGGGCGATGCCCATCGTCCACATGGCGTCCGGGACGCGCTTGCCGAGGTCGCCCATGCGGGACATGGCGGCCAGCGAGTTGGTGCCGGCTGCGTGGATGACGACGCCGGCGGCGAGGAAGAGGAGGGCCTTGAAGGCACCGTGCGAGATGAGGTGGAACACGGCGGCACTGCGGTCGCCGACGGCCAGCGCCCCGGCCATGTAGCCGAGCTGGCCGATCGTCGAGTAGGCGAGGACGCGTTTGATGTCGTCCTGGGCGAGCGCGGCCAGACCGGAGCCGATCATGGTGACGGCGGCCATCACGCCGAGCACCGCGAGGGTGACGGCGGAGGCCTCGAAGACCGGCAGCAGCCGGGCGACGAGGTAGATGCCGGCCGCGACCATCGTGGCGGCGTGGATCAGCGCGGACACCGGGGTGGGGCCGGCCATCGCGTCGGGCAGCCAGGTGTGCAGCGGGAACTGCGCGGACTTGCCCGCGACGCCGGCGAGCAGCAGCAGGCCGACGACCGTGGGGTGCGCGATGCCGCCGTGGGTGGCCGCGGTGAGGATGCCGTTGATCCGGAACGTTCCGGCGTCGGTGGCGAGCGCGAAGACGCCGATCAGGAAGGGGACGTCGCCGAGTTTGGTGACCAGGAACGCCTTGAGGGAGGCGGCCCGGGCGACCTCGGTCTCCCAGTAGTGGCCGACCAGGAAGTAGGAGCAGATGCCCATGATCTCCCAGCCGACCAGCAGCACCATCAGGTCGCCGGTGTAGACGACCAGGAACATGGCGGCGGTGAACAGGGACACCAGGGCGGAGTAGGAGGCGTAGCGCGGGTCGTCGCGCAGGTAGCCGGTGGAGTACAGCTGCACGCAGGTCGCGACCAGGCCGACGAGAACGGCGATCAGCACCGAGAAGCCGTCGAGGTGCAGGGCGAGGTCGATGGGCACCGAGCCGGTCGGCGTCAGCCGGGTCGCGGCGTCGGTGGCGGGGCCGCTGCCCTGCCGTACGGCGACGATCGCGGCCAGCACGAAGGCGCTCGCGGTCGGCAGCACGGCCAGCGGCCGGACGAAGCCGGGCGCGGTCCGGCCGAGCAGCAGACCGCCGACGGCGCCGAGGAAGGGGAGGAGGGGGACGAGGACGGCGAGGGTCGTCAGGGTCACGCTGCGGCCTCGGCCTTCTCTTCGGGTGCGGAGGGCGCGGCCCCTTCGCCCTGCGTGTCGTCGTGGGGGTCGTGCTCGGCGAGGTCGGTGAGGCGGTCGACGTCCGAGGTGCCCCGGTTGCGGTACACGAGCAGGACGATGGCGAGGCCGATGCCGATCTCGGCGGCGGCGATGACGATGACGAAGAGCGTCAGCGCCTGCCCGGCGTGCAGGGTGTCGCGGAGCCAGACGTCGAAGGCGACCAGGTTGAGGTTGACCGCGTTCAGCATCAGCTCGACCGACATCAGGACGAGGATCGCGTTGCGCCGGGCGAGGACGCCGTACAGGCCGACGGAGAAGAGGAGGGCGGCGAGGACGGCGGGATAGACGAGATGCATCAGCGCTCCCCCGGCTGCTGACGGGACTGCTTGCGGGACAGGACGATCGCACCGACGAGCGCGGCGAGCAGGAGCACGGACAGCGCCTCGAACGGCAGCACCCAGTGCCGGAAGAGGATCTGCCCGGTGACCTTGGTGGAGCCCTGCGCGGCGCCGTCCACGTCGATCCAGGTGGCCCGGAACGCGTCCACGACCACCCACACCAGCGTGCCCGCGGAGGCGGCCGCGACGGCCGTTGCGGCGATCCGGTTGCCCGAATCGGCGTCCGGGGAGCGGCCGATGGGCGCCTTGGTGAGCATCAGCCCGAACAGTACGAGGACGACGACGGAGCCGACGTAGATCAGCACCTGCACCCAGGCGATGAACTCGGCGGTGAGCAGGAGGTACTCCACGGCCACGCCGCCGAGCGCGACGACCAGCCACAGCGCGGCGTGCACCAGCTGCTTGGTGGTCACGCTGACGACGGCGGCGGCGAGGGTGGCGACGCCGACGAGGACGAAGGCGATCTCGACCCCCGACGGGGACAGGAACCCGGGGTGGGCCGCGGCGAGGTTCACGCGTCGCCCTCCGGCTGCCCGGCCTGCTCCTCGGCCGCGGCGGCCGCGGCCTTCTCGGCGGCCTTGCGGGCGGCGCCGAGTTCCTTGGGCTCCTCGGCCCCGGGATCCAGCGGCGGCGGGGCCGGCACCGTCCACATCCACTCGCGCAGCTTGTCGCGCTCGTGGGTGAGCTCGAGGATGTCGGTCTCCGCGTACTCGAACTCCGGCGACCAGAACAGGGCGTCGAAGGGGCACACCTCGATGCAGATGCCGCAGTACATGCAGAGCGAGAAGTCGATGGCGAAGCGGTCCAGCACGTTGCGGCTGCGCTCGCGGCCGCCGGGGACGGCGGCGGGCACCGTCTCCTTGTGGGAGTCGATGTAGATGCACCAGTCCGGGCACTCGCGGGCGCACAGCATGCAGACCGTGCAGTTCTCCTCGAACAGCGCGATGACGCCGCGGCTGCGCGGCGGCAGTTCGGGCTGCACCTCGGGGTACTGGGCGGTGTGCGAGCGCCGGGTCATCGTGCGCAGGGTGACGGCGAGGCCCTTGGCCAGGCCGGAACCGGGAATGCCCATCAGGAGATCACCACCTTCACCACGCCGGTGAGCGCGATCTGGGCCAGGGCGAGCGGGATGAGGACGGTCCAGGCGAACCGCTGCAGCTGGTCCTCGCGCAGGCGGGGGTACGTGACCCGGAGCCAGATGACGACGAAGGCCAGGACCGCGGTCTTGAGCAGCGTCCACAGCCAGCCGAGGCTGTCGGACCACGGGCCGTGCCAGCCGCCGAGGAACAGGACGGTCGTCAGGCCGCACAGCACCACGATGCCCGCGTACTCGGCGAGCAGGAACAGCGCGAAGCGCAGCCCCGTGTATTCGGTGTAGGCACCGAAGATGATCTCCGAGTCCGCGACGGGCATGTCGAACGGCGGGCGCTGGAGCTCGGCGAGCCCGGCGGTGAAGAAGACGACGGCGCCGATCAGCTGCCACGGCGTCCACCACCACGCGTACGCGTCGACGATGCCGGGGAGCGAGAGCGTGCCCGCCGCCATGGCGACGGACGCGGCGGCGAGCAGCATCGGCAGCTCGTACGACATCAGCTGCGCGGCGGTGCGCAGACCGCCGAGGAGGGAGAACTTGTTGGCGGAGGCCCATCCGGCCATGAGTGAGCCGAGCACTCCGACGCCCATCACGGCGAGCACGAAGAACAGGCCCGCGTCGATGTCCTGGCCGACGAGGCCGTTCGGGCCGACCGGGATCGCGATGAGGACGAGGAGGTAGGGCAGCAGCGCGACGGCGGGCGCGAGTTGGAAGATCTTCCGGTCCGCGTCGGCCGGGACCACGTCCTCCTTCTGCGCGAACTTGACGCCGTCGGCGACGAGCTGGGCCCAGCCGTGGAAGCCGCCGGCGTACATGGGTCCGAGGCGGCCCTGCATGTGGGCCATGACCTTGTGCTCGGTCTGGCCGACGACGAGGGGCAGGACGAGGAAGACGACGAGCACGGCGAGCAGCCGGAGGATCACTTCGAGGGCGTCGCTCACGGTGTGCTGCCTCCTTCTGTGTCGTCGTGGTCGGGGGCGTCGGTGGTCTCGGCGGTGTCGGCGGTGTCGCCGCCCGGGGTGGGCCCCGCGGGTTTGTCTTCCGCCCCGCCCGCCGGTGCGGCTCCGTCGCCGGGTGCGGATTCCCCTGCGGGGGGCCGGTCGCCCTCGGCGGCGCCGGGGACTTCGGCGGCGTCCGCCGCCGGGCCGGAGCCCTCGGCGGCCGGCCGGTCGCTCGCGCTGTCCGCCGCGGTTGCCCTCGCATCGTCGGGCGCTGAGGCCCCCGCGGAGGGCGCCGGCTCCGCGTCGGGGTGCCCGCCCGCGGCTGACGACCCCTGGGAGACGTCAACCGGGGCCGGGGTGGCCGCTGCCGCGGAGGCCGCTGCCGGCTCCGCGGGCTCCGCCGCAGGAGTCGCCTCGGGGGCGACGGCCGCCTGCGGGACCGCGTCCGGCGCCGGGCCGGTCGTGGTCGTGGTCGTGGTCGTGTCGCGGGGGACGTCCCAAGGGGCGTCGGGGGTGCGCCTGCGAGGGGTCTCGGGGGCCGCGGCACCGCCGCTCCGGCCGGCGGAACCGTCGCTCGCGGAACGGGTGCGGCGCGGGGTGCCGGCCGCGGCCGGGGCCGCCGCGGCCTGGCTGGCGGAACCCTCCGTGACGCTGCGGGTGCGCCGGGCGGGGCGGTCCGCGGCACCCGCGGCACCCGCCGCCCGCGGGGTGCGGGCGGGGCGCGCCGGGGTGGGCGGGAGCTGACCCTTCATCGGGCCCCAGTCGTTGGGGTCGGGCACGCCGGGGGGCAGCATCTGACGCCGCTTGGGGCCGCCGTGATCGGACTCCCCCGGCTCCTTCGCGCCCGGCCACGCCTTGGCGACCCTTGCCGCCAGCACGAAGTCCTTGCGCAGCGGATGCCCCTCGAAGCCCTCCGGCAGCAGCAGCGGCAGCAGGTGCGGGTGGCCGGTGAAGTCGACGCCGAACATCTCGTGCGTCTCGCGCTCGTGCCAGGCGGCGCCCGCGTAGACGCCGGTGGCGGTCGGCAGCGCCGGGGCCTCGTGCGGGACGGTCGTACGGATCAGCAGGCGCCGCACGGAGCCGACCGCGGGGGCGGCGACGTGGGCGCAGATCCGGAAGCCGGTGCCGGGTTCGTCGACGGCGCTGAGCCAGTCGAAGAAGGTGCAGCCGAGCACGTCACGGGCGGCTTCCAGGGCGCCGGTCCACGAGGCGGCGGGGACGTCCACGGTGAGCAGGTCGTACGCCTCCTCCGCCGTGGCCTCCGCGCCGAAGATCTCGGCGACGGCCTCCGGCTCCGGGAGCCGGTCGAAGGGCGTGCTCACTTCGCGGCCTCCCCGGGCGGCGGCGGGGCCTGGACAAGGCCGCTGCGCAGCGCGGCGGTGGACGGACGCGGGGCACCCCCGTCGCCGTAGCGCTCGCCGAGCGACTCGCGGGCGATCTTCTCCTGGAGCTTGAGGATGCCCTGCAGCAGCGCCTCCGGCCGCGGCGGGCAGCCGGGCACGTAGACGTCGACGGGGATGATCTGGTCGACGCCCTTGGTGACGGAGTAGGAGTCCCAGTAGGGACCGCCGCAGTTGGAGCAGGCGCCGAAGGAGATGACGTACTTCGGCTCGGGCATCTGCTCGTACAGACGCTTCACGGCCGGGGCCATCTTGTCGGTGACCGTGCCCGAGACGACCATGAGGTCGGCCTGGCGCGGGCCGGGCGCGAAGGGGATCACGCCGAGCCGGATGAAGTCGTGCCGGGCCATGGACGCCGCGATGAACTCGATGGCGCAGCAGGCGAGCCCGAAGTTGAAGACCCACAGGCTGTAGCGGCGGCCCCAGTTCAGGACCACCTTCATCGGCTCGGGCGCCAGGCGCGCGAGGGTGCCGAGGCGGCGCGGCTCCGGCAGGTACTCGGGAGTGCTCACATCGGTCACGTCGGTCACGTCCATTCCAGGACGCCCTTCTTCCAGGCGTAGAGCAGGCCGACGGCGAGGAAGCCGAGGAAGACGAACATCTCCACCAGCGTCGTGCCGCCGTATCCCTCGGCGGCGAACACCGTCGCCCAGGGGAAGAGGAAGATCGCGTCGACCGCGAAGACGACGTACAGGAAGGAGTAGACGTAGTAGCGGATCTGGGTGTGCGCCCAGCCCTCGCCGACGGGGTCGACGCCGCACTCGTACGTGAGCATCTTCTCCTGCGTCGGCACGACAGGCCGCAGCAGCCGGCCGGCCCCGAAGGCCACGGCCACGAAGAGCACCCCGAGCACCGCGACCAGCCCGACGACCGAGTAGCCGTGGAAGTAGTCCACGTCCGTCCGCCCCTCGTTTCTCGTCGTAAGCGCGTTGTCCAGCGATCCCGGTGGATCTTTAGACGATCTGTACGAACGGAGTCTAGGCCCTGCCCCCGGAAGCGGAACCACCCGTCTTGGCCGGTGGTACGGATAACCCCACCTTGTCCCGGCAGGCGCACCCCATGGCGGTGGCCGCCCGGTGCCCGGCAGGCTTGACGTCATGACCTTCGACTCCCAGCGCGGGGACGCCGCCCCGCTGCCGCCGGCGCGGTTCGCCTTCGACGCGGTGACGTGGAAGGAGATCGCCTATCTCCTGGCGAACCTGCCCGTCGACCTCGTGGGCTTCGTCTACGTCGTCGTCGTGCTGTACCTCGGCATCGGGCTCTCGGTGACCGTCGTCGGCCTGCCGCTCCTGGCGCTGGGGCTGGCGGGGTGCCGGCTGCTGGGGCGGCTGGAGCGGACGCGGGCCCGCGGGATGCTCGGGGTGGCGGTGGACGAGCCCCGCCCGCTGGTGCCGGGACGGATGGGCTTCTTCCCCTGGTTGTGGACCTCGCTGAAGGACCCGGTGGGGTGGCGGCACGGGCTGTACTTCTTCGTGCGGCTGCCGTGGGGCATAGCGACCTTCGCCGTCATCCTGACCTCGCTCTTCGTGGCGTGGCCGGTGCTGCCGTTCATCGCGCGGGGGCTGGCGAACGCGGACCGCGCGATGGTCCGCGGCCTGCTGTCCCCCTCCGACGAACTGGAGCGGCGGATCGCCGAACTGGAGTCGGACCGGGGGACGGTGGTGGACACCGCCGCCGCCGACCTGCGCCGCATCGAGCGCGATCTGCACGACGGGGCGCAGGCCCGGCTGGTGGCGCTGGCCATGGACCTGGGCCTGGCCAAGGAGAAGCTGCAGGAGGACCCGAAGGCGGCCGCCACCATGGTCGAGGAGGCGCACGGCGAGGTGAAGCTCGCCCTGCAGGAGCTGCGCGACCTGGCCCGAGGCATCCACCCGGCGGTCCTCACCGACCGCGGCCTCGACGCCGCCCTGTCCTCGGTGGCCGCGCGCTGCACGGTGCCGGTGCAGGTCCAGGTGGACCTGGTGAGCCGGCCGGCGCCGGCGATCGAGGGCATCGCGTACTTCACCGTCTCCGAGCTGCTGCAGAACATCAGCAAGCACAGCGGGGCGGGCCGGGCCGTCGTCGAGCTGTGGCGCTCCGACGACCGGCTGATGATCCAGGTGCGTGACGACGGGCGGGGCGGCGCGAGCGCGTCGGGCGGCAGCGGGCTGGGCGGTCTGGCCGAGCGTCTGGACTCGGTGGACGGCCTGCTGGTGATCGACTCCCCGGCCGGCGGCCCGACGACGGTGACGGCGGAGCTGCCCTGGCGGGACCGCGGCTGAGGACCGCGCGACGAGAGGAGGCAGGTGCCCTCCCGGGACTTCCGGGAGGGCACCTGCCTTCCGCCGTACGGTCAGGCGGCGAGTTCGGCCTCCTCCACCGGGGCGGCGGTGGGCTCGGGCCTGCTGTCGCGCATGACCAGGGTGGCCAGGAGGGCGGCGGCGAGGACGCCGATCGCGCTGGTGGCGAAGGTGGTCGACATCGAGGCGGTGAAGGCCTCCCGGGCGGCGCGGACCAGTCCGGCGTCGCCCCGGGCGACGGTGAGCGCGCCGCCGATGGAGTGCCTGCCCTGCTCGGGGGTGCCGGCGGGCATCTCGCGGGCGAAGCGGCCGGCCATGAGCGAGCCGAGGATGGCGATGCCGAGCGCGGTGCCCGCCTGCTGGATGGTGTCGTTCAGGGCCGAGCCGACGCCCGCCTGCTCCGCGGGGATGGTGGCCATGAGCGCCCCGACCGCGGCCGGCATCGCCAGTCCCGCGCCGAGGCCGAGCAGGCCGAGGGCGGCCGCCGGGACGGCGAAGCCGGTGCCGGCCGAGACGGTGGTCAGCAGCCCGAAGGAGGAGGCCATGACGAGCATGCCGCCCAGGATCAGGAGCCGGTTGCCGGTCCGCGCGGCGAACTTGGCGCCCAGGACGTTGCCTGCCAGCGCGGTGACGGCCAGCGGCACGAACGCGAGGCCCGCCTTGACCGGCGAGTAGCCGAGCACGAACTGCAGGTACTGGGTGAGCACCAGCAGCAGGCCGCCGTTGCCGATCTGGACCAGGGTCAGCGAGAGCGAGCCGCCGCTGAAGTTGCGGTGCCTGAACAGGGCCAGCGGCACCATCGGCGCGGAGGTGACGTTCTCCCAGACCACGAACCCGCCGAGGGCGACGACCGCGACGGCCAGGGTGATCCCGGAGCGGCCGCCGAGGGCGCCGTGCTGCGGGAGCTCGATGATCCACCAGACCAGGGCGGTCATGCCGGCCGCGGACAGCACCGCGCCGAGCGGGTCGGGCTTCTGCCACGGTCCCCTGGACTCCGGCATGAGGGCGAGGGCGGCGACGACGGCCAGCGCGACGACCGGGACGTTGACGAAGAAGATCGAGTGCCAGGAGAAGTGGTCGATCAGCACGCCGCCGAGCACCGGGCTGCCGACCAGGCCGAGCATCGACACCGAGCTCCACGCCGCCATCGCCTTGCCGCGCTCCTCCTCGTCGAAGACGGTGATGAGGATCGACAGTGTCGAGGGCATGATCAGCGCGCCGCCGACACCCATCGCGACCCGTACGCCGATCACCTCGCCGGGGCTGGTGCAGAAGGTGGCGGCAAGTGACGCCGCCCCGAAGAGCAGCAGCCCTGCCAGCATCACCTTCCGGCGGCCGAACCGGTCTCCGAGGCTTCCCGAGGTCAGCAGGAGACCGGCGAAGACCAGGATGTAGGAGTCGAGGATCCACTGGGTGTCCTGGGCGCTCGCGCCGATGTCCTCGGTCATCGACGGCACCGCCACGGTCAGCGCCATGCTGTCGACCACCAGGACCAGCGAGCTGAGGCACAGCGCGATCAGGATCCACCAGCGGCGTGGGTTGCGGGTTTCCATGGGTCTTCCCTCCGGGATCGGATGTGCGCACACTGTTCCTTCGATGCGAACACTGTACGCATGCCGGAACGCTGTGCGCAACCGTCATTCCTGTACGCTGAATGCGAACGCTGTACGCCGCCGCTGCCCGTACGCAGGTCCCCGAAGGAGCGCCATGGCCGCCAGGACGAAGCCGAACCCAATCCCTTCCGTGTGGGCCCGCCAGCAGCGCGAGTCCGACCAGCCCGCGCTCAGCCGGGACGTGATCGTCCGCGAGGCGATCGCCATGCTGGACGCGGAGGGCATCGAGGCGCTGAGCATGCGCAAGCTCGGCGCCCGCCTGAACGCCGGCGCGACCTCCCTGTACCGGCACGTCGCGACCAAGGACGAGCTGATGGAACTGGCGGTCGACGAGGTCGCCGCCGAGATCTCCGTCCCTCCCGCCGGAGGCCCGGACTGGCGCGCCGCCGTCACCGGGGCCGCCCGGTCCTTCCGTACGACGGCCCTGCGCCACCCGTGGCTGTCCTCGGTCCTCGGCCAGGCGGGCCTGGCCTACCTGGGCCCCAACCTCATGTCGTTCTCCGAGCGGCTGGCCGCGCTGTTCACCGCCGCCGGCTTCCCCGAGCCGAGCCGCGCGATCGACACCGTCCTGAGTTACGTCATCGGCATGAGCACCACCGAGGCGGCCTGGCTGACCACGGTCGCCCGCTCCGGCGAGACCGAGGCCGACTTCATCGCCCGCCTCATGCCCGCCGCCCAGCGGGCCGCGGCCCCCCACGACCACCTGTCCGGCTCGTATGCGGACACCGCGGCGGCGACCGGGGACCCGGCCGCGCTGCGCGAGGCCAAGTTCGCCTACGGCCTGGACGTCGTCCTCGACGGGCTGGCCCTGCGGCTCCCGCACTGAGCCGCTCCCGCCCCGCACCGGGTCCACCGCGCTTCGGGGGTGGGGTTTTCCCCAGGTCCAAGACGCCGATCCGCACCATGGGCCCGAACGCCGCCGGGGACGAGGCTGGAGGCGTCACAAGGCGGGACGCAGAGGGACGACGAAGAGGACGGACGTGACCATGGCATACGGTTTCCCGGAGCCGCGTGAGCACCGGCTGCCCGCGGCGCTGCGGGCGCCGATCGAGGCCCGCACCTGGCGCGAGTTCCTGTATCTGCTGCTCAATCTGCCGATGGGCGTCATCGGCTTCGTCTTCACGGTGACGATGCTGTCGCTCGGCGCGGGGCTGCTGGTCACCTTCCTCGGGCTGCCGGTGCTCGCCCTGATGCTGGCCGGATGCCGCGGCCTGGGCGTCGTGGAGCGCGAGCGCGCCCGCAAGTGCCTGCGCATCGACGTGGCCGCGCCCGCGCCGCTGCGCCGGCGGCCCGGCCAGGGCCTCATGTCGTGGCTCGGCGGCCAACTGACCAGCGGCGCCTCCTGGCGGCACGTCCTGTACTTCTTCCTGCACTTCCCCTGGGGCGTGTTCACCTTCTCCGTGGCGGTCTCCTTCTTCACCTACGGCTGGGGGCTCTTCACCTATCCGCTGTGGCAGTGGGTCTTCCCCGCCTACACCGACCAGCCCGGGCTCCAGCTGTACGGGGACGGGAACGGCAACGGCTGGTGGCTCGACTCGCCCTTCGAGGTCGCCATGACCTCCGTGCTGGGGCTGCTGCTGGTGCTGGCCACCCCCTGGCTGATCCGGGGCATGGCGCACGTGGACCGGGGTCTGGTCGCCGGGCTGCTGGGGCCGTCGCGGCTGGCCAGCCGGGTGTCGGAGCTGGAGTCGGACCGGGGGACGGTGGTGGACACCGCCGCCGCCGACCTGCGCCGCATCGAGCGCGATCTGCACGACGGGGCGCAGGCCCGGCTGGTGGCGCTGGCCATGGACCTGGGCCTGGCCAAGGAGAAGCTGCAGGAGGACCCGAAGGCGGCCGCCACCATGGTCGAGGAGGCGCACGGCGAGGTGAAGCTCGCCCTGCAGGAGCTGCGCGACCTGGCCCGAGGCATCCACCCGGCGGTCCTCACCGACCGCGGCCTCGACGCCGCCCTGTCCGCTCTCGCGGCGCGCTGCACCGTGCCGGTGCGGGTGAGCGTGGACCTGCCGGGACGGCCCGTGCCGGCGATCGAGGGCATCGCGTACTTCACCGTCTCCGAGCTGCTGCAGAACATCAGCAAGCACAGCGGCGCCTCGCGCGCCACGGTCGACCTGTGGCGCTCCGGGGACCGGCTGATGATCCACGTCATCGACAACGGACGCGGCGGCGCCTCCACCGCGCACGGCTCGGGCCTGGCCGGGCTCGCCGAGCGGCTGGGGGCGGTGGACGGTGTGCTCGCGGTGGACTCGCCCGCCGGCGGCCCGACGACCGTCGCCGCCGAGCTGCCCTGGCGGACCTGACCCCCTCTCCCTCCCCCGCGCTCCGCCCGGGCGGCAACGCCGTGTGCCGGCCGCCGGAAGCTGGAATGCTGGGGAGGGACACGTCGACGTCGACACGGGGGGCCGGTAGCGGTGGAGGACAGGGTGCGGGTGGTCATCGCCGAGGACTCGGTGCTGCTGAGGGAGGGACTGACCCGTCTGCTGACCGACCGCGGGCACGAGGTCGTCGCCGGGGTGGGCGACGCCGAGGCCCTGCTGAAGGTGATCGGCGAGCTGGCCGCCGAGGGCGCCCTGCCCGATGTGGTGGTCGCCGACGTGCGGATGCCGCCGACCCACACGGACGAGGGCGTGCGCGCGGCGGTGCGGCTGCGCCGCGACCATCCGCGGCTGGGCGTGCTGGTGCTGTCGCAGTACGTGGAGGAGCAGTACGCCACCGAACTGCTGGCCGGCAGTTCCCGCGGGGTCGGGTATCTGCTCAAGGACCGGGTAGCCGATGTGCGGGAGTTCGTGGACGCGGTCGTACGGGTGGCCGGTGGCGGCACCGCCCTGGACCCGGAGGTGGTGGCACAGCTGCTGGGGCGCAGCCGCAAGCAGGACGTGCTGGCCGGCCTGACCCCGCGGGAGCGGGAGGTACTCGGGCTGATGGCGGAGGGGCGGACGAACTCCGCGATCGCCAAGCAGCTCGTGGTGAGCGACGGCGCGGTGGAGAAGCACGTGAGCAACATCTTCCTCAAACTGGGGCTGGCTCCCAGCGAGGGCGACCACCGGCGCGTCCTGGCCGTGCTCACCTACCTCAATTCCTGATCCTCTGACGTATCGTCAGAGAATGTCGCGGAGGGGCAGAACCGGGACGGCGCCGGCCGGCGTCCCATATGGCGGAACAGGCAGCACGGGCTCCGGGGGCGGTGGCCGTGACCCATCAGGGCACAAAGGGAGCCCGGAGCGGCGTTCACCGTGCGGGAAGACCCGGGAAGGCGACCCTTACCCACGTACGATGGCGCGTGGGACACAAGGCCACGGCCCCGGTCGTGAGCCGCCGCCTCGAAGGAGGTCCGATTCAGTGACCAGCCAGGTCAGCAGCCCGACAAGCACCGATCATCCCGTCCTGGGCGGGCAGCGGAAACCCGCCAAGGAGACCAGGAAACTCGATCGGGTGGTGATCCGATTCGCCGGGGACTCCGGCGACGGCATGCAGCTCACGGGAGATCGGTTCACCTCGGAAACGGCGTCGTTCGGCAACGATCTGTCCACCCTGCCGAACTTCCCGGCCGAGATCCGGGCCCCGGCAGGCACCCTGCCGGGCGTCTCGAGTTTCCAGCTGCACTTCGCCGACCACGACATCCTCACCCCGGGTGACGCCCCGAACGTCCTGGTCGCGATGAACCCGGCGGCACTGAAGGCGAACATCGGCGACCTGCCGCGCGGCGCGGAGATCATCGTCAACACGGACGAGTTCACCTCCCGCGCGATGACCAAGGTCGGCTACACCGCCTCGCCGCTGGAGGACGGCTCGCTGTCCGCCTACGCGGTGCACCCGGTGCCGCTGACCACCCTGACGGTCGAGGCGCTCAAGGAGTACCCGCTGACCCGCAAGGAGGCCGAGCGCAGCAAGAACATGTTCGCGCTCGGGCTGCTGTCGTGGATGTACCACCGGCCCACCGAGGGCACCGAGGACTTCCTGCGCAAGAAGTTCGCGAAGAAGCCGGAGCTGGCCGAGGCGAACGTCGCCGCGTTCCGCGCGGGCTGGAACTTCGGTGAGACGACCGAGGACTTCGCGGTCAGCTACGAGGTGGCCCCGGCTGAGGCGGCCTTCCCGGCCGGCACCTACCGCAACATCTCGGGGAACCTGGCGCTGTCGTACGGCCTGGTCACCGCGGGCCGGCAGGCGGACCTGCCGCTCTTCCTGGGCTCGTACCCGATCACCCCGGCCTCGGACATCCTGCACGAGCTGAGCAAGCACAAGAACTTCGGCGTGCGCACCTTCCAGGCCGAGGACGAGATCGCCGGCATCGGCGCCGCGCTCGGTGCGGCCTTCGGCGGCTCGCTGGCCGTCACGACCACCTCCGGCCCGGGTGTCGCGCTGAAGTCGGAGACCATCGGTCTCGCGGTGTCGCTGGAGCTGCCGCTGCTGATCATCGACATCCAGCGCGGCGGGCCCTCGACGGGCCTGCCGACCAAGACCGAGCAGGCCGACCTCCTGCAGGCGATGTACGGGCGCAACGGCGAGGCCCCGGTGCCGATCGTGGCGCCCCGCACCCCGGGCGACTGCTTCGACGCGGCGCTGGAGGCGGCCCGCATCGCGCTGGCCTACCGCACCCCGGTCTTCCTGCTCTCCGACGGCTACCTGGCCAACGGCTCCGAGCCGTGGCGCGTGCCCGAGCTGGACGAGCTGCCCGACCTGCGGGTGCAGTTCGCGACGACGCCCAACCACGTGGCGGAGGACGGCTCCGAGGAGTTCTGGCCGTACCTGCGCGACCCGGAGACCCTGGCCCGCCCCTGGGCGGTACCGGGCACTCCCGGTCTGGAGCACCGGATCGGCGGCATCGAGAAACAGGACGGCACCGGGCACATCTCGTACGACCCGGCCAACCACGATCTGATGGTGCGCACCCGGCAGGCCAAGATCGACGGCATCGAGGTGCCGGACGTGACGGTCGACGACCCCGACGGCGCGGCGAGCACCCTGGTCATCGGCTGGGGTTCGACGTACGGGCCGATCACGGCGGCCGTCCGGCGCATCAGGGGCGCAGGGGGCGCGGTCGCACAGGCCCATCTGCGCCATCTGAACCCCTTCCCGAGGAATCTCGGAGAGGTCCTCAAGCGTTATGACAAGGTGGTGGTGCCGGAGATGAACCTCGGCCAGCTCGCCCACCTGCTGCGGGCGAAGTACCTGGTCGACGCCCGCTCCCACACCCAGGTGACCGGCCTGCCCTTCAAGGCCGAACAACTCGCTGCCGCCATCCAGGAGGAGAGCGCAGATGTCTGAGGCCCCTGCCGTCGACCACCCGATGCCGGGGCTGCCGGCGCTGTCCCTGGTCCCCAAGGCCGACGCCAAGCAGTCCATGAAGGACTTCAAGTCGGATCAGGAAGTGCGCTGGTGCCCCGGGTGCGGCGACTACGCGATCCTCGCCGCGGTGCAGGGCTTCATGCCCGAACTGGGCCTGGCCCGGGAGAACATCGTCTTCGTCTCCGGGATCGGCTGCTCCTCCCGCTTCCCGTACTACATGAACACCTACGGGATGCACTCCATCCACGGCCGGGCCCCGGCCATCGCCACCGGGCTGGCCGGCTCGCGGCGCGACCTGTCGGTGTGGGTGGTGACGGGTGACGGCGACGCGCTGTCCATCGGCGGCAACCACCTGATCCACGCGCTGCGGCGCAATGTGAACCTCAAGATCCTGCTCTTCAACAACCGGATCTACGGGCTGACGAAGGGCCAGTACAGCCCGACCTCCGAGCTCGGCAAGATCACCAAGTCGACGCCGATGGGCTCGCTGGACGCGCCCTTCAACCCGGTATCGCTGGCGCTCGGCGCGGAGGCGTCCTTCGTGGCGCGCACCGTCGACTCCGACCGCAAGCACCTCACCGGCGTGCTGCGGGCGGCCGCCGCGCACCCGGGCACCGCCTTCGTGGAGATCTACCAGAACTGCAACATCTTCAACGACGGCGCCTTCGAGGTGCTGAAGGACCGGTCGACCGCCGAGAACGCGGTGATCCGGCTGGAGCACGGGCAGCAGATCCGTTTCGGCGCCGACAACGCCAAGGGCGTCGTGCGCGACCGGGCCACCGGCGATCTGAAGGTGGTCGACGTCGACGCCTCCAACGAGGGCGACGTCCTGGTGCACGACGCGAACGCCGAGTCCCCCACCACGGCCTTCGCCCTGTCCAGACTCGCCGACCCCGACACGCTGCACCACACGCCGATCGGGGTGTTCCGCAGCGTCGACCGGCCGGTCTACGACGCGCTGATGTCCGAGCAACTGGAGCAGGCCGTGGAGCAGCACGGCAAGGGCGACCTCGCCGCACTGCTGGCCGGCAACGACACATGGACGGTCGTGGGCTGAGGCCCCGCTCTCCCCGCCGTCCGGGGCCCGGGCCTGATCGTCAGGCCCGGGCCCCGTCGTATGCCTCGCGGGCCGCCATCACCTGCTCCGTACGGGCCTCGGCCCAGCGGGCCAGGCCCCAGACCTGGTCGGCGGCCTCCTTGCCGAGCGGGGTGAGGGAGTAGTCGACGCGCGGCGGGATGACGGGGTACGCCTCCCGGTGCACGAAGCCGTCGCGCTCCAGGGTCTGCAGGGTCTGGGCGAGCATCTTCTCGCTGACCCCGCCGACCGCGCGGCGCAACTCGCTGAAGCGCAGGGTGCCGTCGATCAGCGCGGCCAGCACGAGGACGCCCCATCGGCTGGTGACGTGTTCGAGGATCACGCGCGAGGGGCAGTTCCGCGCGTTCACATCCGGGGGCGTCCGCGGCACCCCGGTGAGCTCTTCCCTTACTTCCATGTCACTAGCTTACTTTCAAGTGGGTACTTTCTGGAAGTTAGTACCAGTCCTAGGGTTAGTCCTGTCTTCACGAACAGGGACAATAGGGACTGGAGTGAACCCGTCATGAGCATCGTCGTCACCGGAGCCACCGGACAGCTGGGCCGTCTTGTCGTGGACCGGCTGCTGGCCGAGGTCCCGGCAGAGCAGGTCGTCGCCGTCGTCCGCGACGCGGACAAGGCCGCGGACCTCGCCGCCCGGGGCGTGGAGGTCCGGGTGGCCGACTACAACGCGCCCGGGACCCTCAAGGACGCCTTTCGGGCCGGCGACGTCGTGCTGCTGATCTCGGGCAGCGAGGTCGGGCAGCGCGCCGCACAGCACACCGCGGTGATCGACGCCGCCAAGGAGGCGGGCGTCGCGCGGCTCGCGTACACCAGCGTCCTCGGCGGACCGGCCGCCGACTTCAAGCTCGCCGCCGAGCACCTGGCCACCGAGCGGGTCCTGCTCGACTCCGGACTGACCTACACACTGCTGCGCAACGGCTGGTACACCGAGAACTACACCGCGCAGATCCCCGTCCAGCTGGAGCACGGCGTCGTCGGCAGCGCGGGCGAGGGCCGCGTCGGCTCCGCCACCCGCGAGGACTACGCGGCGGCCGCGGCCGCCGTGCTGACCGGCGAGGGGCACGAGAACGCGGTCTACGAGCTGAGCGGGGACCACGCCTGGACGATGGCCGAGTACGCCGCCGAGCTGGCCCGGCAGTCCGGCCGTCCGGTCGCGTACACCGACCTCCCGGCCGACGCCCTCCACTCCGTCCTCACCGGCGCCGGGCTGCCCGGACCGCTCGCGGAGATCTTCGTCGACGTGGACGTCGCCGGCGTCTCCCGGGGCCTCCTCCAGGGCGGCAGCGGCGACCTGGGCCGGCTGATCGGACGCCCCACCACCCCGCTCGCGGACACGATCGCGGCGGCGCTGAAGGGCTGAACCCCCGGCCGTCCACCGACGGCGAGGCCCCCGCGGCGGATCCCCTCCGGCCACGGGGGTCTCGTTCTGCGCCGCCACGGCTCCGGCGGTCCTTGAACCGCCGAGGATGTGTCATGACCGTCATGCGATACGCAGATGACGGGAGGACGCCCCGCACGCTACCTTCGAGCAGTCGGCCAGCGCCCCGGGAGGATCGAGTGAACGAGCAGCGTGCCGGTCTGCTGTACGGATTCGCCGCCTACGGGCTCTGGGGACTCTTCCCCCTCTACTGGCCGCTCCTCGAACCGTCCGGCGCCGGCGAGATCCTCGCCCACCGCATGGTCTGGTCGCTGGTCGTGGTCTCCCTCGTGCTGCTGGTGATGCGCCGCTGGGCGTGGGTCCCCGAACTTCTGCGGCAGCCGCGCCGGCTCGCGCTGCTGGCGGTGGCCGCCGCCGTCATATCCGTGAACTGGGGCCTGTACATCTGGGGCGTCAACAGCGGCCACGTCGTCGAGACCTCGCTGGGCTACTTCATCAACCCGCTGGTCACCATCGCTCTCGGCGTCCTCGTCCTGCACGAGCGGCTGCGCCCCGCGCAGTGGGCCGCCGTCGCCGTCGGTGCCGCCGCCGTGCTCGTACTGACCGTGGGCTACGGGCGCCTGCCCTGGATCGCCCTCACCCTGGCCTGCTCCTTCGCCACGTACGGCTTCATCAAGAAGAAGGTCGGCATGGGCGGCCTGGAGTCGCTCGCCGCCGAGACGGCCCTGCAGTTCCTGCCGGCCCTCGGCTACCTGGTACTTCTCGGCACCCGCGGCGACGCCACCTTCGCCTCGCACGGCGCGGGCCACGCCGCCCTGCTCGCCGCGTGCGGCGTCGTCACCGCGGTGCCGCTGATCTGCTTCGGCGCGGCGGCGATCCGCATCCCGCTGAGCATGCTGGGACTGCTGCAGTACCTCGCGCCGGTCTTCCAGTTCGCGCTCGGGCTGCTCTGGTTCCACGAGGAGATGCCGGCCGAACGCTGGGCGGGCTTCGCCCTCGTCTGGCTCGCGCTGGCCCTGCTGACCTGGGACGCGCTGCGCGCTGCGCGGCGCGGCCGGATCGTGGTGCGCGACGCCGCCGTGGTGCCGGACGAGGCGGCGCCGCGCGGGGCCGTCACCGGCTGACCCGGGCGGCGGCCCCTTCCATCACCGCCGGCCCGGCGGCACGGGTCGGCCCGGTGGGGTTCCTCGGCCGCCTCCCTCCCACGCCTCGCGCGCCTCCCTGCGGGAGCGGTGGGCACGGACCTTGTGGCGGTTGCCGCAGTGCTCCATGGAGCACCAGCGGCGCCGGCCGGGGCGCGAGGTGTCCACGAAGACCAGTTGGCAGTCGTGGGCGGAGCATTCGCGGACACGGTCGGCGTACGGGCCGGAGAAGAGCTCCACAGCGTCCCGGGCGACGGCCGCCAGGACCTGGGTGCCGGTGACCGGGGCGCGCCAGGCGCGGCCGCCGTCGGCGGCCAGACGGGGGGCGGGCGGGCGCCAGGCGGCCGCCTCGTTGAGGACGACGAGGTCCGGGCCGGGGAGCGGCTCCCCGTGGGCGCGGGCTTCGGAGATGTGCCAGAGCGCGTCGCGCAGATAGCGGGCCGAAGCGACGTCCTCCGGGGCGATCGCCAGCCCGGCCGGGTCGGGGCGCAGCCGGGAGGCCGCCGCCCAGCGGGCCAGGTCGGCGGGCTCGTGGAGGACCTCGCGGCGGGCGTAGGCGCCGGGGCCGCCGGTGGGCAGCAACTCCAGGCCGAGCGCGCCGGGATCGAAGCGGTAGGCGACCCCTTCGGGTGAATGGAGAACCAGACCGATTGCGGACTCCGTCATGTAACCAATATAACTGGTTACGGGTCGGCCGACGGCCGGACGGGGCGCCAACGAGGGGGCACGGCATGGCAGTTCACTGGAAGCTCGTGATCGACGCGGCGGATCCGCATCGACAGGCCGCCTTCTGGGCGGAGGCCCTGGAGTACACGCTCGAGGACCACAGCGCGCTGATCGAGAAGCTGCTGGGGTTCGGTGCCGTCACAGAGGAGATCCTCACGGAGTCGGGCGGACGGAGGGCCTGGCGGGATCTGGCCGCGGTGCGCCATCCCGAGGATCCGTACGACGAGGAGAGGGGCTCGGGCCGCGGTCGGCGCATCCTCTTCCAGCGGGTGCCCGAGGCCAAGACGGTGAAGAACCGGCTGCACATCGACCTCCATCCGGGCGAGGGGCGGCTCGACGAGGAAGTGGCGCGCCTGGAAGGGCTGGGCGCGACGGTGCTGCGGCGGATAAAGGAGCCCTCCGGCACATGGGTCACCATGGCCGATCCGGAGGGCAACGAGTTCGACGTCGAGTAGCCGAGCGACCCGAGGGCCGTAGGACCGGTCGGGCCGGGCACCACGAGGCCGCCCAACCGCGGGCTCTCGCCTTGACGGCGGGGCGGGGACGGTGACAGCATCTCCATGCATACGCAACTAATGCATGCGCAAGGAGATGACGGGGTGTCGGACTCAGAGCGGACGTTCCTGTTCCTGGTGGGAAGCAGTCGCGCCGACGGCAACACGGAGACCCTGGCGCGACGCGCCGCCGAACAGCTTCCGCCCACGGTGGGCCGGCGCTGGCTGCGGCTGAGGGATCTGCCGCTGCCGCTCTTCGAGGACGAACGGCACAACGGCGACGGAAGCTATCCCGCGCCGTCCGGGCACGCGGCGACGCTGCTTGAGGCCACCTTGGAGGCCACCGACATCGTGGTCGTGTCGCCGCTGTACTGGTACAGCGTCTCGACCAGCACCAAGCTCTACCTGGACCACTGGTCGGGCTGGATGCGCGTGCCGGGACTGGACTTCCTGGAGCGGATGCGCGGCAAGACCCTGTGGTCGGTGACCGTCCACGGAGGCCAGGACCCGGCGACGGCCGCCCCGCTGGTGGGGACGCTGCGCCACACGGCCGGCTACGCGGGGATGCGCTGGGGCGGCGCGCTGCTCGGCAACGGCACGAGGCCGGGCGACATCCTGCGCGACAGGGGCGCGCTGAGCCGGGCGAAGACCTTCTTCAGCTGACGGAACGCCCGTGCGGCCCCGGCGGTCAGGCCGTGACGTCACGGGTGGTGAAGCGGGCCCACGCCGCGGAGCCGAACACGGCGACGTAGAGGGCCTGGAGCTGGAAGTTGCTGCGCAGGTCGTCCCAGTAGACGGGAGCGCGGACGAGGTCGGCGAAGCTCAGCCAGTAGTGGGGGAAGAGGTAGGGCTGGACGGCGTGCAGTTGGGGGATGGTGTCGACGATCTGCACGGTGATCAGCAGGCCCACGGTGGTGGCCATGGCGGCGATGCCGCTGTTGGTGAGCGTGGAGATGAACAGGCCGAGCGCGGCGATGCCGGTGAGGGAGGCGGCCACGGCCAGGGCCACCAGAAGGGCGCGCAGCAGGCCCTCGGAGAAGGAGACCGTCGTGCCCGACAGCAGGGTGACGTCTCCGAGGGGGAAGAGCAGCGCGCCGGTCAGCAGTGCCGAGGCCGCCACGACGAGGGTGCCGATCAGGCAGAAGGCCAGGACGGAGGCGTATTTGGAGAGCAGCAGACGGGCACGCCCGGCCGGGGCGACCAGCAGATAGCGCAGGGTGCCCGCGTTGGCCTCGCCGGCGATCGCGTCACCCGCGACGACACCGATCGCCATGGGGAGGAAGAAGGGCAGGGTCGCGGCGAGCGAGGCGAACACCAGGAAGAGCCCGTTGTTGGTGATCAGGGAGACGAAGGCCGGGCCGCCGCCCCCGCCGCCGGCCGAGCCGCCGCCACCGGTCTCGATCCGCACCGCGATCCCGATGAGCACCGGGACCCCGGCAAGAACGGCCAGCAACGCGAGGGTGCGCCATCGGCGCAGCACGATGACCAGCTCGCTGCGGAACAGCCCGAGCGACCGGATCGGCCACACCGTCCTGTTCAGGGTGTCAGCCTGCGACATCGAAGCCCTCTCCGGTCAGCGCGACGAACGCGTCCTCCAGTGATGCCCGTTCGACTCCGAAGCCGCGGACCCGCACTCCGGCGCCGACCAGCGCGGCATTGAGATCGGCGAGTTCGGGGAGCGCGGCGGGATCCTGCGGCAGCTCTCCGGTGACCCTCTCGCCGTCGGCGGCCAGGCCGGTCACCCCTTGCTCCTTCAGGACACGGACCGCCTCGGCCGGGTCGGGAGTGCTGACCACCAGCCGTCCGGCGGAGGCCAGCGCCTCCACCGGGCCCTGGGTGATCAGCCTGCCTCGGGACATCACGGCGGCATGGGTGCAGACCTGCTCGATCTCGTCGAGGAGATGGGAGGAGAGGAAGACCGTGGTGCCGTCCGCCGCCAGCTCCCGGACGAGCGAGCGGATCTCGCGCATGCCCTGCGGGTCGAGGCCGTTGGTGGGCTCGTCCAGCACCAGCAGTTCGCGGGGCCGCAGCAGCGCGGCGGCCAGGCCGAGCCGCTGTTTCATGCCGAGCGAGTAGGCACGCGCCTTCTTGCCCGCGGCGGCGGCCAGCCCGACCCGCTCCAGCGCCGTACCGACCCGTGCCGCCCGGGTGCGGGGCTCGGCGGTCGGGTCGGCGGCGTCGAAGCGCAGCAGGTTGTCACGGCCGGAGAGGAAGCCGTAGAGGGCGGGGCCCTCGATCAGCGCGCCGACCCGCGGCAGAACGCTGCGCACGGCCCGCGGCATGGGCTCGCCGAGCACCCGCGCCGTTCCGGAGGTCGGCTCGATGAGCCCCATGAGCATGCGGATCGTCGTCGTCTTCCCGGAGCCGTTGGGCCCCAGGAAGCCGAAGACGCTGCCGCGGGGGACGGCCAGGTCGAGGCCGTCGACGGCGAGCTGTCCGCCGCGGTACCTCTTGGTGAGTCCGATCGTGGAGATCGCGTGCTCACCGGTCTCGGCGGACAGCTCCCCCATCGGCGCTCCTTCGCTCTGTGACGGTGCCTTACTTCGCGGCCGCGTTGGCGGCCTTGATCAGGGCGTCCTGGTTCACGGTGCCCACATAGACCTTGCCGCCGTCGGTGATCAGGGCGTTGACCAGGCGGGTCCCGAAGACCGTTCCGGTGCCGAAGTCGCCCTTGACGTCCTTGCCGAAGGAGCCGAGCAGCGACTGCCCGCCGAAGCCCGGGGCCTTGCCGCCGTGCTCGGACGGGCCGGTGTTCAGCGCGTCCTTCGGCAGCTGCAGCTCGGCGATCGAGTCCCAGCCCTTTCCGAGGACGCCGAGGCCCTCCAGACCGTCGAGGCCGCCGGGGCCGCCGGGGCCGCCGAACTCCTCGTGCCGGCCGCGGCTGTCCTGCGCGGTCTTCCCGTCGGCCTTCTCCGTCGTCACCTTGGCGCCCTTGGGCGGGGTGAAGTCGAAGGTCGAGGCGGCGGGCCTGGCGAAGTCCACCTTGGTGAAGGCGACATCGACGATCGCCTTGCCGCCGTTCCTCGGGGCGAGTGTGAACTTCAGCGGCACACCCGTGCCGGAGTCCACGCCGATCCGGATCGACCCGACCGTGGAATCGGCCGCCTTGGGCCTGATCACCAACTGGTAGGCGTCCCGCCCGGCGATGCGCGCGGTGCCGTCCACCGAGACGGTGGAGGTGTCGTCGACCGCGTCGAGGATCTTCTCGGCGGCCTCCTGCGGGGTGGCCGGCCAGCGCTCGGGCAGCTCGCGGTCGCCCCTGGCCTTGCCCTGAGCCTCCTGCGGGAGATCCGTCAGGTGGTAGGCCTGGTTGCTGCCGCTGTCGTAGGCCCAGACCTCGTCACCGTTGTGGATGACGCTGTACTCGGCCGCGTTCTCGACGATCGACACCTTCTGCTTCTGCGGGCCGTCGGCCGCGATGTGCAGGGTGTGCGAACCGGCGAGCAGTTGTGTCAGCTGCTCCTTCGGGTCGGCCGAGGAGCCGCCGTGCCCGCCGCCACCGCCGCCGAACGGCCCCGCGATGCCCGTGGCGCCGGTCAGCAGGGCCGGCAGGCCGAAGTCGGTGGTGATGCGGACCGAGCCGGAGAGCGTCTGGGTGTCCGAGGTCGCGACCTTCGCGATCAGCTCCTCGGCAGTGATCTTGGGCAGATCGGGGCTGCCCGCGTTCGCGAGCGCCGGTACGAGCCCGATGGTCGCCGCGGCGACTCCGGCCGCCGCGATCGGGACCGCGTAACGTATCGCCTTGGCCCGGCGCCGGGGTTCCCGGTCGTCGTCCATGGGCTGGATGGGTGCCATTACGTCCCTACCTCCGTTGTCAACGGCGGGTTCCCGTCAGCTTCGCACTCGTCCACCTCGGGCCATTGTCACCCGATCCGCCGTGTGGTGGTGCCTCTTATCCCATCAATCCGGCCACTCGGGCGCATCGCCCGCCGGGATCAACTCGGCGTACACCTCTGGGATGACGGTCCCTGACAACAGCTCAGGGCGGAAGCCGCCCGGCGGCCCCGGACGGCCGGGGACGCGCCCCGGACCGGCCGCTCGGCCGCTCTAGCCCGCGCGGTGCACCACGGCGTCGCAGAGGCCCTCCAGGGCCCGCTTCGCGGCGCAGTCCGGCAGCGGGGCCAGCAGGGCCCGCGCCTCGTCCGCGTAGCGCACGGTGTCACGCCGGGCCTGCTGCAGCGCCGGGTGGGCACGCAGCAGCGCGAGGGCCTCCGCGTGCCGCCGGTCGTCCGTCAGATCGCCGTCCAGCAGTTCGCACAGCCGCAGGTCGTCCGGCGAGGCGAAGCCGTTGGCCTTGGCCTTGGCCACGGCCGAACGCAGATGCAGGACCGGCAGGGTCGGCACGCCCTCGCGCAGGTCCGTGCCGGGGGTCTTGCCGGACTCGTGCGAGTCGCTGGCGATGTCCAGCACGTCGTCGGCGAGCTGGAAGGCGGTGCCGATGCGCTCGCCGTACTGGGTGACGATGTCGACGACCGTCTCGTCCGCGCCGGACATCATCGCGCCGAAGCGGCAGGAGACGGCGATCAGCGAGCTCGTCTTGCCGGCGATGACTTCCAGGTAGTGGTCGATCGGGTCGCGTCCGTCGCGCGGGCCCACGGTCTCCAGGATCTGCCCGGTGACCAGCCGCTCGAAGGCCTCGGCCTGGATGCGTACGGCCTCCGGCCCGAGGTCGGCCAGTATGTGCGAGGCCTTGGAGAACAGGAAGTCGCCGGTCAGTACGGCAACCGAGTTGTCCCAGCTGGCGTTGGCGCTCGGCACGCCGCGCCGCACCGCGGCCTCGTCCATGACGTCGTCGTGGTATAGCGTCGCCAGGTGCGTCAGCTCCACCACCACGGCCGACGGCACGACGCCCGGCGCGTGCGGATCACCGAACTGGGCGGCCAGCAGCACCAGCAGCGGACGGAACCGCTTCCCGCCGGCGGTCAGCAGATGGCGGGCCGCCCCTGTGATGAACGGCACATCGCTCTTGGTGGCCTCCAGGAGGCCTTCCTCCACGGCCGACAGCCCGGCCCGGACATCGGTCTCGAGGCTCTCGTCCATTACGCTCAGCCCGAAGGGCCCGACGACGGTCGTCACCTGGGATTCTCCTGTCGCTGAGATCGCTTCCGCGGCTTGGGGCGTGGCGCTGCACTACACCGGCAGAGTAACCGGTCGCCTCTCGATCACTGCGAGGGCATGGCCCCCTCGGGCCACTACGCCCGGTTTTGCCCGCGTGTGCCACCGCTCTTCTCCCGGGACGGCGCTCGCCGTCGGCACCACCGCCGCCGCGGACAACCCCCTCGGTGCCCCGGAGAGAGCCGCCACCGCAGTCGCGCCTTCCCCGGCGAGCGGCCGGCCATGCGTCCGCGGTCCCGGCCGGAACGGCGACACGGCGGACAGGGCGGGCAGACGGCGAACAGCGCGGCCTCCACCGGGTGCAGGAGGCCGCGCTGTCGCACGGAAGGGGCGGTACGGGTCAGCTGCGGCCTGGCGTCCGTACGCCTTGGTCACCGCCGCCGCCAGGCGCGGCGAGGCCCACTCCGTGCCGCACACGAAGCGCAGCACCGGCCCGTAGGTGGCCGCGGCGGGCAGCCCGGTGACGTACGTCCCCGGTACGGAGGTGCCGGAGTCGGCGCCCAACCGGGGCGAGCCGCCGGTCCGCGCGCAGTTCGGGGCGCAGTTCAGGGCGCAGTTCGGGGCGCAGTTCGGGGCCGAGGAACTCTGGCGCCTCCAGTCGACGCGGTAGCCGGTGGCGGCCATGACGTGGTCGGCGGAGAACCCGGCCGCCGGGCGCGGCGGTGGACGGCACGACCCTGCCGTCCCCGCCGAGGCGGGCGCTGTTCACCGCGGGCCCCGAAGTGGCCGATTCCGTACCGCAGTCGGGAGGTTTCCAGGGCGGAATGGCGGGCCGGAATGCGGGGGCCGGCGTGATCGCGCCGCGACGGGGGCGCGGCCGCGTCCCCGCCGGGGCCCGTCACAGGCCGTGGCGGCGTTCGCCGAGGACCCGTGCGCACACCTCGGCCTCCACGGGTCCGGAGAAGACGGCCGACGGGCCGGCACGCCGGGCCGCCACCGCGCGGCGGGTCTCGTCGGCGATCAGGTCTGCGTTGATCGCCGCTCCGGCGCGCACACCCGCGGCGGCGGCGCCGACCACCTGTTCGAAGAGGCCGGTGACATCGCCCGCAACCCACACCCCGGGCACGGCGGTCGCGCCGGCCGGATCGGCGGGCACGTGGGTGCCGACGACGTGGCCGCCGGGCCGCCGGCAGGATCGCCCGGGGTGCCGGTCGTCGTGTCCGTCGTCGCGTTCGTCGTCATGTCGCGTGCCTCCGTTCCGCGGGGATTCTCCGGCCGCGTTCCCTGGGTTGACAAAGTCTCTTGCCGGGACGGCAAATGGAGGGATGGCCGACGACGACATTCCCGGTGTGCTGAACGCGGTGGGCCCGCGGCTGCGGTGGGTGCGCCGCTCCCGCGGCGTCACCCTGGCGCAGGTCAGCGAGGCGACGGGTATCTCGCTGAGCACCCTGTCGCGGCTGGAGTCCGGGCAGCGCAAGCCGACCCTGGAGCTCCTGCTGCCGCTCGCGAAGACCTACGGGGTGCAGCTGGACGAGCTGGTCGGCGCACCGCCCACCGGGGACCCGCGCATCCACCCGCGCCCCTTCACACGGCGCGGGCAGACCTTCGTCCCCCTCACCCGGCACCTGGGCGGTCTGCACGCCTACAAGCTGATCCTGCCGCCCTCGAAGACCCCGGGCGTGCGCCCCGGGCAGGGCACGCACGAGGGGTACGAGTGGCTCTATGTGCTGTCCGGCCGGCTGTGGCTGGCCCTGGGCGAGCACGACCTGGTCCTCGGAGCCGGAGAGGCCGCCGAGTTCGACACCCACACCCCGCACGGCTTCGCGAGCGCCGGGCCGCAGCCCGTGGAGTTCCTCAGCCTGTTCGGGGCGCAGGGCGAGCGGATGCACGTACGGGCCCGCCCCAGCGGCGGCTGAGCTCCAGCGGCCCCTGAGCCGCCACAGCGGAGCGCCCCGCGACCGGGGATCCGGTCGCGGGGCGCTCAGGTCGCGGGCCGCTCGGGCACCGGGCCCGGGTCAGCGGACGAAGACACCCGCCTGGTTCGCGAGGTCCAGGAAGTACTGGGGCGCGACGCCCAGCACCAAGGTGACCGCGACACCCACCGCGATGGCCATGGACGTCAGCGGCGAGGGCACGGCGACCGAGGGGCCGTCGGCCTTGGGCTCGCTGAAGAACATGAGCACGATGACCCGGATGTAGAAGAACGCCGCGATCGCGGACGACAGCACACCCACGATCACCAGCGGCACCGCGCCGCCCTGCGCGGCGGCCTTGAAGACCGCGAACTTCCCGGCGAAGCCCGAGGTCAGCGGGATGCCGGCGAAGGCGAGCAGGAAGACCGCGAACACCGCGGCCACCAGCGGGGAGCGCCGTCCCAGCCCCGCCCAGCGCGACAGGTGCGTGGCCTCGCCGCCGGCGTCGCGCACCAGCGTGACGACCGCGAACGCGCCCAGCGTCACGAAGGAGTACGCCGCCAGGTAGAAGAGCACCGAGGAGACGCCCTCCGGGGTGGTCGCGATGACACCGGCCAGGATGAACCCGGCGTGCGCGATGGACGAGTACGCGAGCAGGCGCTTCACGTCGGTCTGCGTGACGGCCACGATCGCGCCGACCAGCATCGTCAGGATCGCGACGCCCCACAGCACCGGCCGCCAGTCCCAGCGCAGCTCCGGCAGGACCACGTAGAGCAGCCGCAGCAGCGCGCCGAAGGCGGCGACCTTGGTGGCCGCGGCCATGAAGCCGGTGACCGGGGTCGGCGCGCCCTCGTAGACGTCCGGCGTCCACATGTGGAACGGCACGGCGCCCACCTTGAACAGCAGGCCCATGCCGACCAGCGCGGCGCCGATCAGCAGCAGCGCGTCGTTGCCGGAGGAGTCGGCCAGCGCCGGGGTGAGCTTGGCGGTGCCGTCCACGACCGAGGCGATGCCGGAGTACGAGACGGTGCCCGCGTAGCCGTACAGCAGGGCGATGCCGAAGAGCAGGAAGGCGGAGGAGAAGGCGCCCAGCAGGAAGTACTTGACCGCCGCCTCCTGCGACATCAGGCGCCGGCGCCGGGCCAGGGCGCAGAGCAGGTAGAGCGGGAGGGAGAAGACCTCCAGGGCCACGAAGAGCGTCAGCAGGTCGTTCGCCGCCGGGAAGATCAGCATGCCGCCGATGGCGAACATCAGCAGCGGGAAGACCTCGGTGGTGGTGAACCCGGCCCGGACGGCCTCCTTCTCCTGGTCGCTTCCGGGCACCGCGGAGCCCTGTGCGGCGAAGGAGTCGACGTGCCGGCCGTGCGCCTTGGGGTCGAGCCGGCGCTCGGCGAAGGTGAACACCCCGACCAGGCCCACCAGCAGGATCGTGCCCTGCAGGAAGAGGGCCGGGCCGTCGACGGCGACCGCGCCCATGGCGGCGATGTGCGCCTTGGTCGTCGCGTAGCCGCCCGCCGCGAGCGCCACGACCGCGGCGAAGGCTGCGGCCATGCCGACGACCGCGAGGCCGACCTGCCCGGTGTAGCGGAAGCGCCGCGGCAGGAACGCCTCGATGAGGATGCCGAGGACGGCCACACCGAAGACGATCAGGACCGGAGCGAGCTGGGCGTACTCGATCTTCGGCGCGTTGATCTTGTCGGCGGCGAGCGGTGCCGCCGTTGTCCACAGGCTGTGGACAGCAACTGTGCTGCTCACTTGGATGCCTCCAGCGCCGGCTTGGGGTCGGTCTTGTGCACGTCGGAGAGCGTCTGCCGGACCGCCGGGTTGACGACGTCGGTCAGCGGCTTGGGGTACACGCCGAGCAGGAGCAGCAGCGCGATCAGCGGTGCCACGACGGCGAGTTCCCGGACCTTCAGGTCGGGCATCCCCTGGACCTCCGCCTTCACCGGGCCGGTCATCGTCCGCTGGTAGAGGACGAGGACGTACAGCGCGGCGAGCACGATGCCGGTGGTGGCGATGATCCCGACGACCGGGTAGCGGCTGAACGTCCCGACGAGGACGAGGAATTCACTGACGAAGGGCGCGAGCCCCGGCAGTGACAGGGTGGCCAGACCGCCGATCAGGAAGGTGCCGGCCAGCACCGGGGCCACCTTCTGCACCCCACCGTAGGACGCGATGAGCCGGGAGCCGCGGCGGGAGATCAGGAAGCCCGCGACGAGCATCAGCGCGGCGGTGGAGATGCCGTGGTTGACCATGTACAGCGTCGCCCCGCCCTGGCCCTGGGAGGTCATCGCGAAGATGCCCAGGATGATGAAGCCGAAGTGGGAGATCGACGCGTACGCGACCAGCCGCTTGATGTCGCGCTGGCCGACGGCGACCAGGGCGCCGTAGACGATGCTGATCAGCGCCAGCACCAGGATCACCGGCGTCGCCCATGTGCTGGCCTCCGGGAAGAGCTGGAGGCAGAAGCGGAGCATCGCGAAGGTGCCGACCTTGTCGACGACCGCTGTGATGAGCACCGCGACGGGCGCCGTGGCCTCGCCCATGGCGTTGGGCAGCCAGGTGTGCAGCGGGAACAGCGGGGCCTTGACCGCGAACGCGAAGAAGAAGCCCAGGAACAGGGCGCGTTCGGCGGTGGTGGACAAGTCCAGCTTGCCGGCCGCCCGGGCCTGCAGGATCTCCTGGAGGGAGAAGGTGCCCTGGCCGAGCTGGTCGGCGGTGACCGCGTAGAGCCCGATGACCGCGGCCAGCATGATGAGCCCGCCGACCAGGTTGTAGAGCAGGAACTTCACGGCCGCGTAGGAGCGCTGGCGGGCCGCCTCCTCCTCGCCGTGCTCGTGCGCACGGTCCCCGAAGCCGCCGATGAGGAAGTACATCGGGATGAGCATGGCCTCGAAGAAGATGTAGAAGAGGAAGACGTCCGTGGCCTCGAAGGAGATGATCACCATCGCCTCGACCAGCAGGATCATCGCGAAGAAGCCCTGGGTGGGCCGCCAGCGGCGGTTGGGGTTCTTCTCCTCCAGCGGGTCGGCGTCGTGCCAGCCCGCCGCGATGACGAAGGGGATGAGCAACGCGGTCAGCCCGACGAGCGCGACCGCGATGCCGTCCACGCCGAGTTCGTAGCGGACGCCGAAGCTGGCGATCCACGCGTGGGACTCGGTGAGCTGGTAGCGGGGCCCGCCCGGGTCGAAGCGGACGAACACGATCGCGGCCAGCACGAGCGTCGCCAGCGAGACGGCCAGCGCCAGCCACTTGGCCGCCCCGCGGCGCGCCGCCGGCACGGCCGCGGTGGCGATCGCGCCGAGCGCCGGCAGGCCGGCGGTCAAGGTGAGCAGGGGGAAGGACATCAGGCAACACCCCTCATCAGCAGCGTCACGGCGACCAGCACCGCGGTGCCCGCCAGCATCGACACGGCGTAGCTGCGCACATAACCGTTCTGGAGGCGGCGCATCCGGCCGGAGAGGCCGCCGACGGCGGCCGCGGTGCCGTTGACGGCGCCGTCCACGCCCTTGTGGTCCAGGTAGACCAGGCCGCGGGTGAGGTACTCGCCGGGCAGCACCAGGGCGACGTGGTTGAAGTCGTCCTGGAGCAGGTCGCGCCGGGCGGCGCGGGTGAGCAGGCTGCCGCGCGGGGCGACCGCCGGGACCGGCCGGCGCCCGTACATGGCCCAGGCCAGGGCCACGCCGAGCACCATCACCACCATCGTGGCGCCGGTGACGGCACCCGCGCCGATCGGCGGGTTGCCCTCCTCGTGACCGGTGACCGGCTCCAGCCACTTCACGAAGGCCTCGTTGATGCTGAACAGCCCGCCCGCGAAGACGGAGCCGAAGGCCAGGACGATCATGGGAATCGTCATCGAGCGGGGCGACTCGTGCGGGTGCGGCTCGTGGCCGTCCGCGTCGGGCTGCCAGCGCTTCTCGCCGAAGAAGGTCATCACCATCACGCGGGTCATGTAGAACGCGGTGATCGCCGCGCCCAGCAGGGCCGCCCCGCCGAGGATCCACCCCTCGGTGCCGCCCTTGGCGAAGGCGGCCTCGATGATCTTGTCCTTGGAGAAGAAGCCGGACAGGCCCGGGAAGCCGATGATCGCCAGATAGCCCAGTCCGAAGGTGACGAAGGTGACCGGCATGTACTTCCTCAAGGCCCCGAACTTCCGCATGTCCACCTCGTCGTTCATGCCGTGCATGACCGATCCGGCGCCGAGGAAGAGCCCGGCCTTGAAGAAGCCGTGGGTGACCAGGTGCATGATCGCGAAGACGTAGCCGATCGGGCCGAGGCCCGCGGCCAGCACCATGTAGCCGATCTGCGACATCGTCGAGCCGGCCAGTGCCTTCTTGATGTCGTCCTTGGCGCAACCGACGATCGCACCGAAGAGCAGCGTGACCGCGCCGACCGTCACGACGGCCACCTGCGCGGTGGGCGCGGCGTTGAAGATCGCGCCGGAGCGGGTGATCAGGTAGACGCCCGCGGTCACCATCGTCGCCGCGTGGATCAGGGCCGAGACCGGGGTCGGGCCCTCCATCGCGTCACCGAGCCAGGACTGGAGCGGGACCTGGGCCGACTTGCCGCAGGCGGCGAGCAGCAGCATCAGGCCGATACCGGTCAGGATGCCCTCGCCCGCCTTGTCCACCTGGCCGAAGAGCGGCTCGAAGGTGAAGGTGCCGAAGGTGGTGAACATCAGCATGATCGCGATCGACAGGCCGACGTCACCGACGCGGTTGACGATGAAGGCCTTCTTGGCCGCGGTCGCCGCGCTGGGCTTGTGCTGCCAGAAGCCGATCAGCAGGTACGAGGCGAGGCCCACGCCCTCCCAGCCGACGTACAGCAGCAGGTAGTTGTCGGCGAGGACCAGCAGGAGCATCGCCGCGAGGAAGAGGTTGAGGTAGCCGAAGAAGCGGCGGCGCCGCTCGTCGTGCTCCATGTAGCCGATCGAGTAGATGTGGATGAGCGTGCCCACACCGGTGATCAGCAGGGCGAAGGTCATCGACAGCTGGTCGAGCTGGAAGGCCACGTCCGCGTGGAAGCCGCCGACCGAGATCCAGGTGAAGGCGGTCGAGTGCAGCGTGCGGTGCTCGCCGCTGCGGCCGAGCATGTCGAAGAAGAGCACCGCCGCGACGGCGAAGGACCCGGCCGCGAGCAAGGTGCCGATCCAGTGGCCCGTACGGTCCAGCCTCCGTCCGCCGGTGAGCAGCACACCGGCGCCCAGCAGCGGCAGGAGGACGAGCCATCCGATCAAGTAGTCCACTGTCGCTACCCCTTAGAGCTTCATCAGGCTGGCGTCGTCGACCGAGGCCGAGTGGCGGGAGCGGAAGATCGTCACGATGATCGCCAGGCCCACGACGACCTCGGCGGCGGCGACGACCATCGTGAAGAAGGCGATGATCTGGCCGTCGAGGTTGCCGTGCATGCGGGAGAAGGTGACGAACGCCAGGTTGGAGGCGTTCAGCATCAGCTCGATGCACATGAAGACGATGATCGCGTTGCGCCGGATCAGCACCCCGGCCGCGCCGATGGTGAACAGCAGCGCCGACAGGTACAGGTAGTTGACCGGATTCACTTCGACGCCTCCTCGGAGCGCTGTTCCAGCTCGGCGACCTTGGCGACCGACTCCGCGGACACGTCCCGGTACTGGCCGCGGCCGCGCAGCGTCGGGCTGACGCTGAGCTCCGAGACCGTGCCGTCCGGCAGGAGGCCGGGGACGTCGACCGCGTTGTTGCGGGCGTAGACGCCGGGTGCGGGAAGCGGGGTGATCTGCTTGCCCTCGCGCACGCGCTGCTCGGCGAGTTCGCGCTGGGTGGCACGGGCCTGGGTGCGCTCGCGGTGGGTGAGGACCATCGCGCCGACGGCGGCGGTGATCAGCAGCGCGCCGGTGATCTCGAAGGCCCACACGTACTTGGTGAAGATCAGCGAGGCCAGTCCCTCGACGTTGCCGCCGGCGTTGGCCTGGCCGAGCCCCTCGAAGTTCTTGATCGAGGCGTTGGCGATGCCCGCGATCAGCAGGACGCCGAAGCCGACCCCCGCCCCGGCGGCGAGCCAGCGCTGCCCCTTCAGCGTCTCCTTGAGCGAGTCGGCCGCGGTGATGCCGACCAGCATGACGACGAAGAGGAAGAGCATCATGATCGCGCCGGTGTAGACGACGATCTGGACGACACCGAGGAAGTAGGCGCCCTGCGCGAGATAGAAGACCGCCAGGACGATCATCGTCCCGGCAAGCGACAGTGCGCTGTGCACGGCCTTCTTCATCAGCACGGTCGCGAGGGCGCCGAGCACCGCGACGGTGCCCAGCACCCAGAACTGGACCGCCTCCCCGGTGGAGGTGGAGTACCCGGCCAGCGTCGTCAGCGTGGTCACGCCGTTCATGCCTCGCCTCCCGTTCCGGCCGGAGCGCTGCCGCCCGTCGCGGGGACGTCCACGCCCTCCGCGGCCTCCGCGGCCTCCGCGTCCTCCGCGCCCTCGTCGCCCCGCACCGCCTCGTCCGGCTTCTCGCCCTTGGAGACGGCGACCTGGCGCTCGGTCCCGGGGGCCGCCTCGGTGACCGCGCCGCGGTAGTAGTCGCCCTCGGTCATGCCCGGGAAGATCGCGTGCGGGGAGTCGACCATGCCCTCCTCCAGGCCCGCGAGCAGCTGCTCCTTGGTGAAGATCAGCGATTCGCGGCTGCTGTCGGCGAGCTCGTACTCGTTGGTCATGGTCAGGGCGCGCGTCGGGCAGGCCTCGATGCACAGCCCGCACAGGATGCAGCGGGCGTAGTTGATCTGGTAGACGCGGCCGTAGCGCTCACCCGGCGAGTAGCGCTCCTCGTCGGTGTTGTCGGCGCCCTCGACGTAGATCGCGTCGGCCGGGCAGGCCCAGGCGCACAGCTCGCAGCCCACGCACTTCTCCAGCCCGTCCGGGTGCCGGTTGAGCTGGTGGCGGCCGTGGAACCGCGGGGCGGTCGGCTTCTTGTACTCCGGGTACTGCTCGGTCAGGCGCTTCTTGAACATGGCCTTGAAGGTCACGCCGAAGCCCGCGACCGGGCCCAGGAACTCAGGCATCGTCGGCCTCCTTGCCTACGAGTTGACGCTCCGCACGGGACGGCCGCCGCGGGACGGGCGGCAGTTCCTGACCGGGCAGCGGCGGCACGGGATACCCGCCCGCCATGGGGTCGAACGGTTCCTGCGGACCGGCCTGCTCGGCCGCCTCCTTCGCCTTGTCGCCGCGGTCGCGGAAGACGTCGAAGACCAGCGAGGCCAGGAACAGCAGGACGACGCCTCCGCCGACGTAGAGCACGACCGACTGGAAGTCGTAGTTCTCGTTGCGCAGCGCCCGGACGGTGGCGACCAGCATCAGCCACACCATCGAGACCGGGATCAGGACCTTCCAGCCCAGCTTCATCAGCTGGTCGTAGCGGACGCGGGGCAGCGTGCCGCGCAGCCAGATGAAGAAGAAGAGCAGCAGTTGCACCTTGACCACGAACCACAGCAGCGGCCACCAGCCGTGGTTGGCGCCCTCCCAGAAGGTGCTGATGGGCCACGGGGCCCGCCAGCCGCCCAGGAAGAGGGTGGTCGCCACCGCCGAGACGGTCACCATGTTCACGTACTCGGCGAGCATGAAGAGCGCGAACTTGATCGAGGAGTACTCGGTGTTGAAGCCGCCGACCAGGTCGCCCTCGGACTCGGGCATGTCGAACGGGGCGCGGTTGGTCTCGCCGACCATCGTGCCGATGTAGATGATGAAGGACACCGGCAGCAGCAGGATGTACCAGCGGTCGTGCTGCTGGGCGACGATCTGCGAGGTCGACATCGAGCCGGAGTAGAGGAACACCGACGCGAAGGCGACGCCCATCGCGATCTCGTACGAGATCATCTGGGCGCAGGAGCGCAGTCCGCCGAGGAGCGGGTACGTCGAGCCGGAGGACCAGCCGGCCAGCACGATGCCGTAGATGCCCACGGACGCGGTGGCCAGGATGTACAGGATGCCGATCGGCAGGTCGGTGAGCTGCATCGGCGTACGGTGACCGAAGATCGAGATCTCGTTGTCCGCCGGGCCGAAGGGGATCACCGCGATCGCCATGAAGGCCGGGATGGCCGCCACGATCGGGGCCAGCACGTACACCACAGTGTCGGCCTTCTTGACGATCAGGTCTTCCTTGAGCATCAGCTTCACGCCGTCGGCGAGCGACTGGAGCATGCCCCAGGGGCCGTGCCGGTTGGGGCCGATGCGCAGTTGCATCCACGCGACGACCTTGCGCTCCCACACGATGGAGAAGAGCACGGTCAGCATCAGGAACGCGAAGCAGAAGACCGCCTTGATGGCGACCAGCCACCACGGGTCCCGTCCGAACATGGACAGGTCCTCGGCGGCGAGCATCGTCAGTCCCGTCACGGGGTCACCTCCGGTGCGGCAGCGGCGGCCGGGGCGATCCGGACGACCTGGCCGGGCAGGGCGCCGGTGTCCGAGGCGACTCCCCCGCCGCCCGAGTTGAGGGGCACCCACACGATCCGGTCGGCCATCGCCGTCACCATGAGCGGCAGCCGTACCGTGCCGAGCGGGCCGGTCACGTCGAGCGCCTCGCCGTCGGCGGCGCCGATCTCCCGCGCGGTGGCCGCCGACAGGCGGGCGACCGCGGGGTGGCGGGTGCCGGCGAGCGCGTCGTCGCCCTGCTGCAGCAGGCCCTGGTCGAGCAGCAGCCGGTGGCCCGCGAGGACCGCCTCGCCGCTGCCCGGCTTCGGCAGCGGGCGGCCGGTCTCCTGCGGGGCCGCGGCGCGCGGACCCTGGTAGGGGGCGAGCCGGGACAGCTCGGCGCGGGCGGCGCGGACGTCGGCCAGGCCGAGGGAGACGTCCATCGCGTCGGCCAGCATGGTCAGCACCCGGGCGTCGGGGAACTGGTGGCGCTGGACCTGCTGGGCCGGCTTGATCGCGGTCTCGAAGGGCCGTACCCGGCCTTCCCAGTTGAGGAAGCTGCCGGCCTTCTCGGCGACCGCGGCGACCGGCAGGACGACGTCCGCCCGCTCGGTCACCTCGCCGGGGCGCAGTTCCAGGCTCACCACGAAGCCGGCCGCGTCCAGGGCCTCGCGGGCCCCGGCCGGGTCGGGCAGGTCGGCCGGCTCCACGCCGCCGACCACCAGCGCGCCGAGCTCGCCGCTCGCCGCCGCCTCCAGGATCTGCCCGGTGTCACGGCCGTGGCGGGACGGGAGCGCGGTCACGCCCCAGACCGCGGCGACCTCGTCACGGGCCCGCGGGTCGGTGACCGGGCGGCCGCCGGGCAGCAGCCCGGGCAGGGCGCCCACCTCGACGGCGCCGCGCTCGCCCGCCCGGCGCGGGATCCACGCCAACCGGGCGCCGGTCGCCTGCGCGAAGCGGATCACCGCGGTCAGCGCGCCGGGGACGGCGGCCAGCCGCTCGCCGACCAGGACCACGGATCCCTCGGCGCGCAGCGCCTCGTGGGCGGCGCGGCCGTTGCCGTCCAGGCCGACGCCGCCGGCCAGGGCGTCCAGCCACTCGGTCTCGGTGCCGGGCGCGGCCGGCAGCAGCGTGCCGCCCGCCTTCTCCAGCCCGCGGGTGGCGAACGGGGCCAGCGCGAAGGTCCGCTGCTTGTGCTTGCGCCAGGCCTTGCGGAGCCGCAGGAAGACGCCGGGCGCCTCCTCCTCGGCCTCCAGTCCGGCCAGCAGGACGGCGGGGGCCTTCTCCAGCAGGGCGTAGGTGACGCCGTCCCCCGACAGGTCCCGGCCGCGGCCCGCCACGGCGGCCGTCAGGAAGTCGGCCTCCTCGGCGGAGTGCACGCGGGCGCGGAAGTCGACGTCGTTGGTGTCGAGGACGACGCGGGCGAACTTGGCGTACGCGTACGCGTCCTCGACGGTGAGCCGGCCACCGGTCAGCACGCCGGTGCGGCCGCGGGCCGCCGCCAGGCCGCGCGCCGCGGCCTCCAGGGCCTCGGGCCAGCTCGCGGGCTCCAGTTCACCGCTGCCGGCGTTGCGGACCAGCGGGGTGGCCAGCCGCTCCGGCCGCTGCGCGTAGCGGAAGCCGAAGCGGCCCTTGTCGCAGATCCACTCCTCGTTGACCTCGGGGTCGTCCTGCGCGAGGCGGCGCATGACCTTGCCGCGCCGGTGGTCGGTACGGGTGGCGCAGCCACCGGCGCAGTGCTCGCAGACACTCGGCGAGGAGACCAGGTCGAAGGGCCGGGACCGGAAGCGGTAGGCCGCCGAGGTCAGGGCGCCGACCGGGCAGATCTGGATGGTGTTGCCGGAGAAGTACGACTGGAAGGGGTCGCCCTCCCCGGTGCCGACCTGCTGCAGCGCGCCGCGCTCCACCAGCTCGATCATCGGGTCGCCCGCGATCTGCTGCGAGAAGCGGGTGCAGCGCGCGCACAGCACGCACCGTTCGCGGTCGAGCAGCACCTGGGTGGAGATCGGGACCGGCTTCTCGTAGGTCCGCTTGCGGCCCTCGAAGCGGGTGTCGACCTGGCCGGCGGACATCGCCTGGTTCTGCAGCGGGCACTCGCCGCCCTTGTCGCAGACGGGGCAGTCCAGCGGGTGGTTGATGAGCAGCAGCTCCATCACCCCGCGCTGGGCCTTCTCCGCGACGTCCGAGGTGAGCTGGGTCCTGACGACCATCCCGTCGGTGCAGGTGATGGTGCAGGACGCCATGGGCTTGCGCTGGCCCTCGACCTCGACGATGCACTGGCGACAGGCGCCCGCGGGGTCGAGGAGGGGGTGGTCGCAGAAGCGCGGGATCTCGATGCCGATCAGCTCGGCGGCACGGATCACCAGGGTGCCCTTGGGCACGGAGATCTCGATGCCGTCGATGCTGACGGTCACCAGGTCCTCGGGCGGCACCGCCGCCTCACCGGAGGCGGCGTTGGTGGTGACGGTCACGCGTTCACCTCCAGGTGAGACTTGTCGGCCCAGGCCGTGGACTTGGACGGGTCGAAGGGGCAGCCGCGGCCCTCCAGGTGCTCCACGTACTCGTCGCGGAAGTACTTGAGGGAGGAGAAGATCGGGCTGGCCGCTCCGTCGCCGAGGGCGCAGAAGGACTTGCCGTTGATGTTGTCGGCGATGTCGTTGAGCTTGTCGAGGTCCTCGAGGGTGCCCCTGCCGGCCTCGATGTCGCGGAGCAGCTGGACCAGCCAGTACGTGCCCTCGCGGCAGGGGGTGCACTTGCCGCAGGACTCGTGGGCGTAGAACTCGGTCCAGCGGGTGACGGCCCGCACGACGCAGGTGGTCTCGTCGAAGCACTGCAGCGCCTTGGTGCCGAGCATGGAGCCCGCGGCGCCGACGCCCTCGTAGTCCAGCGGGACGTCGAGGTGCTCGTCGGTGAACATCGGCGTCGAGGAGCCGCCCGGGGTCCAGAACTTCAGCCGGTGGCCGGGCCGCATTCCACCGCTCAGGGTGAGCAGCTGGCGCAGCGTCACGCCGAGCGGGGCCTCGTACTGGCCGGGGTTGGCGACGTGGCCGCTGAGCGAGTAGAGCGTGAAGCCCGGGGACTTCTCGCTGCCCATGGAGCGGAACCAGTCCTTGCCCTTGTGCAGGATCGCCGGCACCGAGGCGATGGACTCCACGTTGTTGACCACCGTCGGGCAGGCGTAGAGGCCCTCGACCGCCGGGAAGGGCGGGCGCAGCCGGGGCTGGCCGCGGCGTCCCTCCAGGGAGTCGAGCAGCGCGGTCTCCTCACCGCAGATGTACGCGCCCGCGCCGGCGTGCACGGTCAGCTCCAGGTCGAAGCCGCTGCCCAGGATGTTCTTGCCGAGGAAGCCGGCCTTGTACGCCTCGTCCACCGCGTGGTGCAGCCGCCGCAGCACGGGGACGACCTCGCCGCGCAGGTAGATGAAGGCGTGGTTCGAGCGGATCGCGTGGCAGGCGATCACCATGCCCTCGATGAGCGAGTGCGGGTTGGCGAAGAGCAGGGGGATGTCCTTGCAGGTGCCGGGCTCCGACTCGTCGGCGTTGACGACGAGGTAGTGCGGCTTGCCGTCGCCCTGCGGGATGAACTGCCACTTCATCCCGGTGGGGAAGCCGGCGCCGCCGCGGCCGCGCAGTCCCGCGTCCTTGACGAGGGCGATCACGTCGTCCGGGGGCATGGCCAGCGCCTTGCGCAGGCCCTCGTACCCCTCGTGCCTGCGGTAGGTCTTGAGCGTCCAGGACTGCGGATCGTCCCAGAAGGCCGAGAGAACGGGCGACAGCACCTTCTCCGCCGAGTCGACCATGGTCACTGGCCCTCCTCGCCTTCCGTCGGGCGCCCCTCGGTGACCGGTCCCGCCGGGTGCTCCGGGTCGGAGACCGCGGAGTCGAGCGGGGCGTCGTGGGAGCTGGGGTGAGCCGTGGGCGTCTCGTCCCGCGGCGGGGCGGAGGTCTGGCGGGGCACGCCCGCCCCGGTACCCGGCAGGGCCTCGCCGCGGGCGAGCCGCAGGCCCGCGAGCGAGGCGGGTCCCGCGCCGCCGCTCGCCTCGACGGCGCCGGGGCGCTCGTCGGGGAACCCGGCGAGGATCCGGGACGTCTCCTTGTACGAGCACAGAGGAGCGCCGCGGGTGGGTTCGACGGTGTGGCCGGCGCGGAGCTCGTCGACCAGCCGCTTGGCCGACTCGGGGTCCTGGTTGTCGAAGAACTCCCAGTTGACCATCACCACGGGGGCGAAGTCGCACGCCGCGTTGCACTCGATGTGCTCCAGCGTGACCTTGCCGTCCTCGGTGGTCCCGCCGTTCTCGACGCCGAGGTGCCGCTTCAGCTCGTCGAAGATCGCGTCGCCGCCCATGACCGCGCACAGGGTGTTGGTGCAGACCCCCACCTGGTACTCGCCGGACGGCTTGCGCCGGTACATCGAGTAGAAGGTGGACACCGCGGTGACCTCGGCCGTGGTCAGCCCGAGCTGCTCGGCGCAGAAGCGCACGCCGGTGCGGGAGACATAACCCTCCTCCGCCTGCACCAGGTGCAGCAGGGGCAGCAGGGCGCTGCGGCTGTTGGGGTAGCGGGCGATGACGACCGCCGCGTCCGCCTCCAGCCGCTGCCGTACGTCGGCCGGGTAGTCCGGCGCGGGCATCGCGGGGATGCCGAGTGATACCTCTGTCACCGGTCGACGCCTCCCATCACGGGGTCGATGGACGCCACCGCGACGATGACGTCGGCGACCTGGCCGCCCTCGCACATCGCCGCCATGGACTGCAGGTTGGTGAAGGACGGATCGCGGAAGTGGACGCGGAAGGGGCGGGTGCCCCCGTCGCTGACCACATGGACGCCGAGCTCGCCCTTGGACGACTCGACGGCGACGTAGGCCTGGCCGGGCGGCACCCGGAAGCCCTCGGTCACCAGCTTGAAGTGGTGGATCAGGGCCTCCATGGAGGTGCCCATGATCTTCTTGATGTGGTCGAGCGAGTTGCCGAGCCCGTCCGGCCCGAGCGCGAGCTGCGCGGGCCAGGCGATCTTCTTGTCGGCGACCATGACCGGGCCGGGCTGCAGCCGGTCCAGGCACTGCTCGACGATGTCCAGCGACTGCCGCATCTCCTCCAGGCGGAGCAGGAAGCGGCCGTAGGAGTCGCAGGTGTCGACCGTCGGGACCTCGAACTCGTAGGTCTCGTAACCGCAGTACGGCTGGGACTTGCGCAGGTCGTGCGGCAGGCCGGTGGAGCGCAGGATCGGGCCGGTGGCGCCGAGCGCCATGCAGCCGGCCAGGTCCAGGTAACCCACGTCCTGCATACGGGCCTTGAAGATCGGGTTGCCGGTGGCGAGCTTGTCGTACTCGGGGAGGTTCTTGCGGAACTTCTTCACGAACTCCCGGACCTGGTCCACGGCGCCGGGCGGCAGGTCCTGGGCGAGGCCGCCGGGGCGGATGTACGCGTGGTTCATCCGCAGGCCGGTGATCAGCTCGTAGATGTCCAGGATCATCTCTCGGTCGCGGAACCCGTAGATCATGATCGTGGTGGCGCCGAGCTCCATGCCGCCGGTGGCGATGGCCACCAGGTGCGAGGAGATGCGGTTGAGCTCCATCAGCATCACGCGGATGACGGAGGCCCGGTCCGGGACCGCGTCGGTGATGCCGAGCAGCTTCTCCACCGCGAGGCAGTACGCCGTCTCGTTGAAGAACGGCGTGAGGTAGTCCATGCGCGTCACGAACGTGGAGCCCTGCGTCCACGTCCGGAACTCCATGTTCTTCTCGATGCCGGTGTGGAGGTAGCCGATGCCGCAGCGGGCCTCGGTGACCGTCTCGCCGTCGATCTCCAGGATCAGCCGGAGCACACCGTGAGTGGACGGGTGCTGCGGGCCCATGTTGACCACGATGCGCTCGTCGTCGGCCTTGCCGACGGTCTCGGCCAGTTCGTCCCAGTCGCCGCCGGTGACCGTGAAGACCCGGCCCTCGGTGGTCTCCCGCTCCTCCGCCTGCTGGGGTGCCTTCGGTGCGTGCGACGTGTCGTGCGTGCTCACGAGTACGACCTCCGCTGGTCCGGAGCCGGGATCTGGGCGCCCTTGTATTCGACGGGGATGCCGCCGAGGGGGTAGTCCTTGCGCTGCGGGTGGCCCTGCCAGTCGTCCGGCATCATGATCCGGATCAGGGCGGGGTGGCCGTCGAAGACGATCCCGAAGAAGTCGTACGTCTCTCGCTCGTGCCAGTCGTTGGTCGGGTAGACCTCGACGAGCGACGGGATGTGCCGGTCCGCGTCGGGGGCGCTCACCTCCAGCCGGATCAGCCGGTTGTGGGTGATCGAGCGCAGGTGGTAGACGGCGTGCAGCTCGCGGCCCTTGTCCTCGGGGAAGTGGACGCCGCTCACTCCCGTGCAGAGCTCGAAACGCAGCGCCGGGTCGTCGCGCAGGGTCCTGGCGACCCGGGGCAGGTGCTCACGGGCGATGTGGAAGGTGACCTCGCCGCGGTCCACGACGACCTTCTCGATCGCGTTGCCCGGGACGAGGCCCTGCTCCTCCAGGGCGCCCTCCAGCTCGTCGGCGACCTCGTCGAACCAGCCGCCGTACGGACGGCTCGTCGCACCGGGCAGCCGGACGGTGCGCACCAGACCGCCGTAGCCGGAGGTGTCGCCGCCGTTGCGGGCGCCGAACATTCCGTGCTGGACGCGGATCGCCTCGCCGTGGTCGCCCCGCTGGCCGGGCAGGCCGGCCGCGTTGACGTCCTTGTCCGGGTTCGGGGTGTCCGGGGAATCCGTCATCGGAGCAGCCCCTTCATCTCGATCGTCGGCAGCGCCTTCAGCGCCGCCTCCTCCGCCTCGCGCGCGGCCTCTTCGCGGTTCACGCCGAGCTTGCTGTGCTGGATCTTCTGGTGGAGCTTGAGAATGGCGTCCATCAGCATTTCGGGACGAGGCGGACATCCTGGAAGATAAATGTCAACAGGCACCACATGGTCAACACCCTGCACAATGGCGTAGTTGTTGAACATCCCGCCGCTCGATGCGCAGACCCCCATCGAGATCACCCACTTGGGGTTCGGCATCTGGTCGTAGACCTGGCGCAGGACGGGGGCCATCTTCTGGCTCACCCGGCCGGCCACGATCATCAGATCCGCCTGGCGCGGGGACCCGCGGAAGACCTCCATGCCGAAGCGGGCCAGGTCGTACCGCCCTGCCCCGGTCGTCATCATCTCGATGGCGCAGCAGGCGAGACCGAACGTGGCCGGGAAGACCGAGGCCTTCCGCACCCAGCCGGCCGCCGCCTCGACGGAGGTGAGCAGGAACCCGCTCGGCAGCTTCTCTTCAATACCCATGGCTATTCTCCGCCCCTAGTCCCATTCCAGACCGCCGCGACGCCAGACGTAGGCGTAGGCGACGAAGACGGTGAGCACGAAGAGGAGCATCTCGACGAGCCCGAAGATCCCCAGGGCGTCGAAGGTGACGGCCCAGGGATAGAGGAAGACGATCTCGATGTCGAAGACGATGAAGAGCATCGCCGTCAGGTAGTACTTGATTGGGAAACGGCCACCCCCGGCCGGATGCGGAGTCGGCTCGATGCCGCACTCATACGCCTCCAACTTGGCCCGGTTGTACCGTTTTGGGCCGATGATCGAGGCCATGAACACGGAGAAGATCGCGAAGCCGGCCGCGAGGCCGCCCAGCACGAGGATGGGCGCGTAGGCATTCACGTCCCCGCTCCTTCCAGTCGACGATGACTGATGACGGACCGTGCCCGGTGATGTGCCCTGCGCCACCTAGATCCTCTCTATGTGAGGCAGTTCACAAGCCCAGGCTGCCCGCATCCTATGCCTCCTGGTCTGTGATCTGCGACACGGGGTTCACTCTGGTCTTTGTGATCTCCGCCACCCGGCGAACGATCATGAACAGGGATGAGCGGTGATCTTCTCACTCAGGAATCTCAAACGATCACCAGAAGTCACATTTACCTGCGTTTCCGCTGGTGAACAGGGGTGCCGCACTATCAGCAGGCGACCGCTCAAGGCAAATTGGAGCTGGACCGGAGGGCGTGATAGCGCCGCGCCACCCGTGCGGATGAACCGCGAAACACCCCACTGACGGCGGCCGGAGGCACGTGAACGCGCGCACGAGGATATGGACTTGGATGTCCCGTTCATCCCGAATAAGGAAGATCAAAAAGGGGACAATACCACTGCGCAAGAGCCAACTGTGGCGCATCACACTTTTGTTGAACGGAACCGACCTGGCCTGATACCCAAGTCTTCATGTCCCTTCAGACCTCGCATATACGCCGCCGGCGACGCGCCTCGCAGAGCCCCAACTGGGTGCGCCGCGCAGGAGTCGCCGGCGGCGTCATCGGAACGCTCGCCCTGACCGGAATGTCGTCTTCGGCGAACGCCGAGCCCTCGGCCGCCGACCCGGCGACCACGGGGAGCATCCCCGTCATCCCCGCCCTCTCCACCACCGCCACCGCCGCGGAGGCCGCTGACGCCATCGACGAGACCGTCGTCGAGCAGCAGCTGGACGCCGCCCGCGCGGAGGCGCGCACCGAGGCCATGAAGGCCGCCCAGAAGAAGAAGGCCGCCGCCGACGCGCGCGACCGCGCCGCGGCCAAGGCCGCCAAGGCGCGCGAGACCGCGACCGCGTCGCGCTCCGCCGGACGCACCGCGCTGGCCTCCTCCAGCGCGACGGGCAGCGCCGCCTCCGTCATAGGCTTCCTGAAGGCCCAGGTCGGCAAGCCGTACGTCTACGGCGCCACGGGCCCCAGCGCGTACGACTGCTCCGGCCTCACCCAGGCCGCCTTCCGCACCATCGGCGTCGAGCTCCCGCGTACCTCCCAGGCGCAGTCGACCTTCGGCACCCAGGTGTCCGTGAGCGCGGTCCAGCCGGGCGACCTGCTCTTCTGGGGCGGTGTGGGCTCCGCCTACCACGTGGCCGTCTACATCGGCGGCGGGCAGTACCTTGACGCGGCGAACCCCAGCAAGGGTGTCGTCATCCAGCAGATGTCCAACTACATGCCGACGTCCGCCGTCCGCGTGCTCTGATCACGCGCTCCGTCCCCGCGGAGGCCGCCGGCCCGCACCGGGCCGGCGGCCTCGCCGTTCCCTCCCCCACGGGCGTTCGCGCCCCGCGGACCGGGGCCCCGTGGCGGCCGCCTCTCGCCCGGCGTCCGGGGGTGCCCCGGGCCCCCGGCCCCGCGACGGCCCGGCACATGTGATGCCGGCGGACCCGGCGCGCGGCGGCCGGACGACGCGTGCCCGCGCGACACGCGAAAGTCCGGCCCCGCCGCAAGGAGAGGTACCGCACACGGGGCCGGACGACCGGGTAGCCCCGGGTGGGGCTCGCCGTCCGGCGCCCGGTCCCGCCGGGCTGGACCGGGCGCCGGACGGCCGGGCTCAGCTGCGGTCGCAGTCCCTGCCGCCGCTGTGCCAGACCTTGACCCAGTGGCCGGGTGTGCGCACCCACTTGACGCGTCCGTGGCTGTACACCCGCACCAGGCGTCCGGGACGGTACTCGAGCCTCCAGGAGCCCTGACCGAAGGAGCAGTGTCCCTGCCGGTCGCCGCGGCGGTCGTCGCCCCGCCGGTCGTCCCCGCGGCGGTCGTCGTCACGCCGGTCGTCGCCCCGGCGGTCGTCATCCCGGCGCTCGTCGCCCCGCCGGTCGTCATCCCGGCGCTCGTCGCCCCGGCGATCGCCCGGGTGGTGGTCGGCGGTGACGGCCGAGGCCGGGCCGGCCGCGGCGAGCACGCCCCCTCCGGCGAGCAGGACCGAGGCGGCCGCGGCGGCCAGGGTCTGTGTTATGCGCGTGCTCATGACTGCACCCTTCTCTTGATCACGGATCCCCGAGCAGTGATCAAAAGTATGAGCACAACGCCTCAAATCCCGCATTTCGGGCGTGAGCTGACTACGGGGCAGACCCATCTGACATCGATGTCAACGACATCGATGTCAGAAGAACGCGGATCCGCCCCGCCCCCGCCCCACCGCCCGGCCCCGGAGGAAGCGGCCGTCTCCGCAAGGGCGTTCACCGCCCCTGCCGGCCACCGGAACGCCGGACCACGGCAACCGGGCGCCCGGCCGGGCGAGTTCGTCCCGACGCGAGCCGGCACCCGGTCAGCCCAGGCGGGCGTCGAGCGCGTCGAGGTCGGCGACGAACCACGTGTCGTCACCCCGGCCGGACTCGCGGACCAGGTCCCGAAAAGCCGTGCCCGCCGCGACGTACGCCGAGATGTCGCCCACGATCACCAGCCGGATGCGGTAGTTGACGAACTTCTGCAGGATCTCCCCCGCCAGGCCGGTGCGCAGGGCGAAGAAGCCCTCGTCCAGCCGCCCGACCGGGACGGCCACAACCTCCGCCCGGGAAAAGGCGGAACCGATCAGGTCGAGCGCGTCCTGGACGGTGGCGATCTTCGCGCCCTCGTCGCCGCAGACGAGGACGGGCACGCCCCGGCGCTCGGTCACCACGTCAGCCACGGCCCGCCTCCGGGCCCTCGGTCCGCTCCGCCGGGAACATGCCGTTCTCCCCCTCCAGGACGCTGTCGATGGTGCGCAGGACGTCCGCCGTCGCCGCGGCGCCGCCCAGCACCACGACCTTGAGCCGCGAGCGCTCGTCGTCGTACGCCGTCCGGACCCGGGCCAACTCGTGGGGGGCCCGCGCCATCTGGGCCCCGGCCACGAGCAGGGTGCCCAGGCGGTCGGCCGCGGCCGCCCCGATGCCGTCGACCTCGACGATCGCCGAGACCTCCACGCGGTGCCGGGCGCCGGCCGCGGGCAGGCCGGTGAAGGCGTCGAGGTCGGCTCGGGCGACGCGGTACTGCTTGCCGATGCGGACGGCCTTCAGCCGGCCGTCGCGGATGTAGCCGCGGACTGTGCGCACATGCAGGCCGAGCCGCTCGGCGACCTGCTCGACGGACAACCACTCCTTCTCCATGATTACGCATCCTACCCTTTGCGGATGCGGATAGAGCAGTTTGCGTAATGATGCAGACGGCAAAAAGCCGCGCCGGCCCGTCTGCACGGGCCGGCGCGGCGAGTGTGGTGCCAGGACGTCAGGAGCGCGGCGCCACCTTCGACAGACCGTTGATGACGCGATCCATCGCGTCGCCGCCCGACGGGTCGGTGAGGTTCGCCAGCAGCTTCAGCGTGAACCGCATCAGCATCGGGTGGGTGAGGCCGCGCTGCGTCGCCAGCTTCATGATCTTCGGGTTGCCGATCAGCTTCACGAAGGCCCGGCCGAGCGTGTAGTAGCCGCCGTAGGTGTCCTTCAGGATCCGCGGGTACGACTGGAGCGCCAGCTCCCGCTGGGCGGCGGTGCCGCGCGCGTGCGCCTGCACGATGACGTCGGCGGCGATCTGGCCGGACTCCATGGCGTAGGCGATGCCCTCGCCGTTGAACGGGTTGACCAGGCCGCCCGCGTCACCGACGAGCAGCAGGCCCTTGGTGTAGTGCGGCTGGCGGTTGAAGGCCATCGGGAGCGCGGCACCGCGGATCGGCCCGGTCATGTTCTCCTCGGTGTAGCCCCAGTCCTCGGGCATCGAGGCGCACCAGGCCTTCAGCACCTCGCGCCAGTCCAGCTCCTTGAAGGAGGCGGAGGTGTTGAGGACACCCAGGCCCACGTTGGAGGTGCCGTCGCCCATGCCGAAGATCCAGCCGTAGCCGGGCAGCAGCCGCGGGTCGCCCGGGACGCGGCGGTCCCACAGCTCCAGCCAGGACTCCAGATAGTCGTCGTCGTGGCGCGGCGAGGTGAAGTACGTGCGGACGGCCACGCCCATCGGGCGGTCCTCGCGGCGGTGCAGGCCCATCTGGAGGGAGAGCCGGGTGGAGTTGCCGTCGGCGGCGACCACCAGCGGCGCGTGGAAGGTGACCGGGGTCTTCTCCTCGCCCAGCTTGGCCTCGACGCCCGTGATCCGGCCGGTGCGCTCGTCCCGGATCGGGGCGCCCACGTTGCAGCGCTCGTACAGCCGGGCACCGGCCTTCTGCGCCTGGCGGGCGAGGAGTTCGTCGAAGTCCTCGCGCTTGCGCACGAGCCCGTAGTCGGGGAACGAGGCCAGATCCGGCCAGTCCAGCTGCAGCCGGACACCGCCGCCGATGATGCGCAGGCCCTTGTTGCGCAGCCAGCCCGCTTCCTCGGAGATGTCGATGCCCATCGCGACCAGCTGCTTGGTCGCCCGGGGCGTCAGGCCGTCACCGCACACCTTCTCGCGCGGGAAGGCGGTCTTCTCCAGCAGCAGGACGTCCAGTCCCGCCTTCGCCAGGTAGTAGGCCGTCGTCGAACCGGCGGGACCGGCACCGACGACGATCACATCGGCGCTGCGTTCCGAAGCGGCGGTCTCGGTCACAGTGCGGCACTCCTCGCTGCTCTGGGCTGATGCGGGCCTGTTGCTGAACCGTCCGGGAGCGGCCGGGGCCGGACCCGAGCAGTCTATGTGGCCGCTTTCGCGCGCGGGCCGGGCGCCCCGGCTTAGAGGCCGCGCGGATAGGTGGGGTGGAGCAAGGAGCGGGTCGAGGGCCGAGCCTGGCAAGGCGGAGAAGGGAGACGCAGCGGTGGGGGCGCCTCCCGCGCCCGAAGGGCTACGGGGGACTGCGGCGACCGACGACAACGCCGCCGGGCGAGAGCCATCGGCACGCGACGCCGTCCCGCCTATCCGCGCGGCCTGTCAGCGCACCGCGCGGTGCAACGCCACGATGCCGCCCGACAGGTTGCGCCACGCGACCTTCGACCAGCCGGCCTTCTGCAGCCGCTCGGCGAGCGCGGGCTGGTCGGGCCAGGCGCGGATCGACTCGGCGAGGTAGACGTACGCGTCGGGGTTGCTGCTGACCGCGCGGGCGACCGGCGGGAGAGCGCGCATCAGGTACTCGGTGTAGACGGTGCGGAAGGGCGCCCAGGTGGGGTGGCTGAACTCGCAGATGACGACCCGGCCGCCGGGGCGGGTGACCCGCAGCAGCTCGCGCAGCGCGGCGTCGGTCTCGTGGACGTTGCGCAGCGCGAAGGAGATCGTGACGGCGTCGAAGACCCCGTCGGCGAAGGGCAGCCGCGTCGCGTCGCCCGCGGTGAGCGGGAGGAAGGGGTGGCGGCGCTTGCCCTCGCGCAGCATGCCGAGGGAGAAGTCGCAGGGCACGACGCGGGCGCCCGCCTCGGCGAAGGGCAGCGAGGACGTGCCCGTGCCCGCGCCCAGGTCCAGCACGCGCTCGCCGGGACGGACGGCCAGGGCCTGCGCGACGGCCTTGCGCCAGCGGCGGTCCTGGCCGAGCGAGAGCACGTCGTTGGTCAGGTCGTAGTTGGCCGCGACGTCGTCGAACATCGCGGCGACTTCGTGCGGCTGCTTGTCCAGGGAGGCTCGGGTCACGCCCCCATTCTTCACCCGGCGGCCCGCGGGCCCCGCGCAGGGGCCCTGGACGAGCCGGACGTGACGCGGGGCAGGGACGTGTCCGGGACGCGAGCGGCGGGACGGCCGGGTCGGCCGGTCAGGCCCTGCGGTGCAGCAGGCGGCCCCCGACGACGGTGGCGAGGCAGGCGCCGTGCTCGTCGAGGACGGCGAAGTCCGCCCGGACGCCGGGCTCCAGAGGCGGGGCCTGGCGTGCCGGGAGCAGCCCGCTGCGGTCCAGGGCGGAGCGCAACGCGGAATCGGCCGGGGCGGTGGCGACGGCGGTGACGCCGCGCCGCAGCAGGGCGTGCACGCGTTCGCGCGGACTGGGGGCCGGCGGCAGCTCGCCCTGGTGGGTCAGGCCCGGACGCAGCGCACCGGGCCAGGCCCGGACGCGGGCGCCCGGGTGGGCCGCGCGCACCGCGCCGAGGGGGCCGACGGCGGCGATGAGGCCGCCGTCCACCACCAGGGCCGTGCCGTCCGTCCCGGAATGGATCGTCAGCATCGGCGGGCTCCGTACCCCGGCGTCAGGAGGTGCTGAGCAGCTTGAGCTCCGGGTGCGCCGTGCCGCCCTCGATGGCGGTCGACGACAGGTGGGAGACGACGTGGTCGTCGACCGGGTCGTTCGCCGGGTCGTCGTGGATGACCAGGTGCTCGTACGTCGTGGCGCGCTGGGCGGGGACCCGGCCGGCGGCGCGGATCAGGTGGATCAGCTCCATGCGGTTGGAGCGGTGCTTGGCGCCGGCCGAGGAGACCACGTTCTCCTCCAGCATCACCGAGCCGAGGTCGTCGGCGCCGTAGTGCAGCGACAGCTGGCCGGCCTCCTTGCCGGTGGTGAGCCAGGAGCCCTGGATGTGGGCGACGTTGTCCAGGAAGATCCGCGCGATGGCGATCATCCGCAGGTACTCGAAGAGCGTGGCCTGGGTGCGGCCCTTCAGGTGGTTGTTCTCGGGCTGGTAGGTGTACGGGATGAAGGCGCGGAAGCCGCCCGTGCGGTCCTGGACGTCGCGGATCATGCGCAGGTGCTCGATGCGCTCGGCGTTGGTCTCGCCGGTGCCCATGAGCATGGTGGAGGTCGACTCCACGCCCAGGTTGTGCGCGGTCTCCATGATCTCCAGCCAGCGCTCGCCGCTCTCCTTCAGCGGGGCGATCGCCTTCCGCGGCCGCTCCGGCAGCAGTTCGGCGCCGGCGCCCGCGAAGGAGTCCAGGCCCGCGGCGTGGATGCGGGTGATGGCCTCCTCCACCGACACCTTGGAGATGCGAGCCATGTGCTCGACCTCGGAGGCGCCGAGGGAGTGGATGACCAGCTGCGGGTAGGCCTGCTTGATGGCGCTGAAGTGCTTCTCGTAGTACTCGACGCCGTAGTCGGGGTGGTGACCGCCCTGGAACATGATCTGGGTGCCGCCGAGTTCGACGGTCTCCGCGCAGCGGCGCAGGATGTCGTCGAGGTCGCGGGTCCAGCCCTTGGCGGTGTCCTTGGGCGCGGCGTAGAAGGCGCAGAACTTGCATGCCGTCACGCAGACGTTGGTGTAGTTGATGTTGCGCTCGATGATGTACGTCGCGATGTGCTCGGTACCCGCGTAGCGACGGCGGCGCACGGCGTCGGCGGCGGCGCCGAGGGCGTGGAGGGGCGCGGAGCGGTAGAGGTCGAGCGCCTCCTCGGGGGTGATGCGGCCACCGGCGGCGGCACGGTCGAGGACGGACTGCAGGTCGGCGTTCTCGCTCACCGGGCATCCCTTCCGAGGGGTCGTGACGGACCCGCTCAGCCTACGCCAGGGGGTCAGCCGCCCTGTTTCCTGAGGTCCCCTTCCGGCTGTCCGGCCAGGGAGTCGCCCGATCGGTAGTGCAGCGAGCCGTCGTCCTTGAGCGTGAACCGCTCGTTCGTCGAGCCGTCCGAGCACACCCCGGGGTGCGGGTTGGCGCCCCCGCTGGTGTCGAGGACGATGCTCTTCTCCGTGGCCTCGGCGAGCTTCCAGTCCCCGCTGCAGTCGTAGGACTGGCCGAGCAGTTCCAGGACGCTCCTGTCCCGGCCGACGACCGCGCCGACCTTGCCCTCGCGGAGGGTGATCTCCAGCGTTCCCGGCACACCGTGGGCGGTGACGGTGTCGCCCTTCCAGGTGCCCACGAAGGCCTTCGGGAGCGCGGGCAGCGCCGGTTCCGAAGCCGAGGGGGAGGACGGGGACGAGGACGGGGACGAGGCCGTGGAGGGGGCGGGGCTCGCGCCGCGCGAGGGGGTGCGCTCGCCGCCCTTCGCCTGGTCCGAGCCGTCGCCGAGGCCCGGCAGCACGAGCGCCAGCGTCACGGCGGCCGCGACCAGCAGGACCCCCGTCGCCGCCAGGGCGGCCACCCGGCCGCGGCGCGGCCCCGGGGCGGGGGCGGGCGGCGGCGCGTCCTGGGGCTCGGCCGGCGACGGCGGCGGCCCGAACGTCCCGTACGAGGGGTGCGAACCGTACGAGCCGTGGGTGCCGTTGGAGCCACCGGTGGCACCGGCGGCGGCAGCGGTACCGGCGGCGGGGCCCGGCGGGCCCGGAGGCGGCGTGGGTTCGAGGTCGAGCAGTTCGACGGCCTGCCGCCCCAGCCGCTCCGTCAGCGGGGCGGGCAGCCAGCCGCTGCGCACCATCGCGGCGGCCTCGCTGCCGGGTGCCAGCAGTCCGGCGAGCTGACGGGGCGTCGGGCGCACCGAGGGGTCCTTGGCGAGGCAGGACTCGGCGATCCGGCGCAGTTCGGCGGGCATGCCCTCCAGTTCGGGTTCCTCGTGGGCGACCTTGTAGAGCAGGACGGCCGCGCTGTCCCCGGTGAAGGGGCCGTGGCCGGTGGCCGCGAAGGCCAGCACCGCGCCGAGGGCGAAGATGTCGGCGGCGGGGCCGGTGGGTCGGCCCGTGACCTGCTCGGGCGCCATGTATCCGGGTGAGCCGACGACCACGCCCTCGCTGGTCAGGGCCGCCGTGGCGTCCATGGCGCGGGCGATGCCGAAGTCGATCAGGACCGGGCCGTCGAGCGAGAGCAGTACGTTGGACGGCTTGATGTCGCGGTGCACCAGGCCCCGTCCGTGCACCGCCTCCAGCGCCTCGGCCAGCCCGGCGCCCAGCGCCCGTACGCCGTCCGGGGGCAGCGGACCGAAGGTGTTGACGGCTTCGGACAGCGCGGGCCCGGCGACGTAGCGCGTGGCCACCCATGGCACCGGCGAGTCGGTGTCGGCGTCCAGTACCGGCGCGCTCCACGCGCCGCCGACCCGGCGCGCCGCGTCGACCTCGCGCTGGAACCGGGTCCGGAACTCCAGGTCGTCCGCGAGTTCGGAGCGCACCACCTTCACGGCGACCGTCCGACCGCCGGGGCTGCGCCCCAGGTAGACCCGCCCCATCCCACCGGCCCCGAGCCGGCCGAGGAGGCGGTACGGGCCTATCGCCGGGGGGTCGTTCGCTTGCAGCGGCTGCATCTGCGCGCCTCTCGCCGGTGCGGAAGGTCTCAGGAGTTGTACCCGTGACCGCCGTGGTCACCCCAGCCGTCGCGGCCCCAGCCGGGGCGGGTCCGGCGGCCGGAGCTGCTGCCGACGGCTGCCGCCGATCGTAGTGGTCCCGCGGCCCGGGCCCGCGGGGCGGCGCACCGGTCGCACCGGGCCGGCGACGCCCCCGCCGCCGGCCCGGACGGGTCAGCCCGCGCCGCCCAGCAGTTCGACCCGCGACTGGGCCGGGAAGCCCACCCGGCGGGCGAACTCGGCGATGCCGGTCAGCTGCTCGGGGCCGAGCGAGAAGTCCAGGGTGGTGAAGTAGCGCTGGAGGGTGTCGGCGTCGAAGGCCTCCCAGCGGGCGGCCTGCTCGGCGACCTTCGCCACCTCCTCCATGCTCAGGTCGCGGGAGGCGAGGAAGGCCTGGTGCACCTCGTGCACCACGTCGGCACGGGTCGCCAGGTAGTCGCGGCGGGCGGCCCAGACCGCGAAGACGAAGGGCAGCCCGGTCCACTCCTTCCACATCAGCCCGAGGTCGTGGACCTCCAGGCCGAGCCGCGGCGCGTCGTGCAGCGAGGCGCGCAGCGCCGCGTCACCGATCAGGACGGCGGCCTGGGCCTCCTGCATCATCAGCGAGAGGTCCGGCGGGCAGGTGTAGTACTCGGGCTCGACCTTGTACTGCTCGGCGAGCAGCAACTGGGCGAGGCGGACCGAGGTGCGGCTGGTGGAGCCGAGGGCGACGCGGGCGCCGTCCAGGGCGTTCAGCGGGACCTGGCTCACGATCACGCAGGACATCACCGGCCCGTCGCAGCCGACCGCGATGTCCGGGAGCGCGATCAACTCGTCGGCGTGCCGGAGGTACTCCATGAGGGTGATGGGACCGACGTCCAGGTCCCCGGAGACGAGCCGGGCGCTGAGCTTCTCCGGCGTGTCCTTGGTCAGCTCCAGATCGAGCAGTGCACCCGTTCGGGCTAGCCCCCAGTAAAGAGGCACGCAATTCAGGAACTGGATGTGCCCGACACGGGGCCGGGCCCGGCGCACACCACCGGCGGATGGAAGAGGCGCAGATTTGTCCACATCAGGAGGCTAGACCCCCGCCCCGGGGATCTTCCGGCGGGGCCGGGGCGGGCGTCGCGGCGCCATCACGGCGCGATGTGCGCTTCACTCTCCGTTCGCCCTCCGGGCGGCACGGGTGAGATCCGATCTTGTTGCTCTTCCCCGTTGGAGATGCTCCGTGCTACTGTCGTCGCAAGTTGCAGTTTGGTTTCCCTTGCAGTACAGAGCCTGCGGAGCATGTGACCGCGGGCTTTTGTAGTTTTCAGACTTCTTGCAGTGAGCAGGGCAGGTTCTGGAGCAGGGCAACCCTTTGGCCCAAGGAGGGCTTATGGCTACCGGAACCGTCAAGTGGTTCAACGCCGAGAAGGGCTTCGGCTTCATCGCCCAGGACGGCGGCGGCCCCGATGTCTTCGTCCACTACTCCGCGATCAACGCCTCCGGCTTCCGTTCGCTGGAGGAGAACCAGGCGGTGACCTTCGACGTCACGCAGGGTCCGAAGGGCCCGCAGGCGGAGAACGTCAGCCCCGCCTGATCGCGGCCTGACGCGTAGTAACCAACGAGCAGTACCCAAGGAGCCCCGCACAGGCGTGCGGGGCTCCTGCCTTTCCCGGGCCGGGCGTCAGCGCGCCGCGTAAAGCGCCTCGATGTCCCGGGCGAAGTCGGCGGCGACCACCGAGCGGCGCAGTTTCATGGACGGGGTGAGATGACCCGACGGTTCGGTGAATTCCACCGGGAGCACGGTGAAACGGCGTATGGACTCGGCGCGGGAAACAGTGGAATTCGCGTCGTCCACGGCGTGCTGGAGGTCGGCGCGCAGCTCGGCGTCGGAGACCAGGTCGGCCAGGCGGGCGTCCGCCTTGTGGTGCATGCGCTTCCAGTGCTCCAGCCCCTCGGGGTCGAGGGTGATCAGGGCGGTGACGTACGGCCTGCCCTCGCCCACCACCATGCACTGGGCGACCAGCGGGTGGGCGCGCAGCCGGTCCTCCAGCGGGGCGGGAGCGACGTTCTTGCCACCGGCGGTGATGATGATCTCCTTCTTGCGGCCGGTGATGGTGAGGTAGCCGTCCTCGTCCAGGGCGCCGATGTCGCCGGTGGCGAACCAGCCCTGCCGCAGCACCGGCCCGGTGCCGGGCGCCTGGTTCCAGTAGCCGCCGAACACCTGCCCGCCGCTGAGCAGCACCTCGCCGTCCTCGGCGATGCGCACCGCGGTGCCGGGCAGCGGCCAGCCGACCGTGCCGAGACGGGGCGCCAGCGGCGGGGTGACGGTGGCCGCGGCGGTGGTCTCGGTCAGGCCGTACCCCTCGAAGACCTCGATGCCGGCGCCCGCGAAGAACGCGCCGAGCCGGCGGCCGAGCGGTGACCCGCCGCAGATGACGTAGCGGCACCGGCCGCCGAGCGCGGCCCGGATGCGCCGGTAGACCAGCGCGTCGTAGAGCCGGTGCGCGGTCCGCAGCCCGAGGCCGGGGCGGCCCCCTTCGACCAGGGTCTCGCCGTACCGCCGGGCGATGCGGGCGGCGCGGTCGAAGGAGGAGGCCCGGCCCATCTTCTCGGCGGTGGCGCGGCCGGTGTTGTGGACCTTCTCCAGGACGTACGGGATGGCCAGCAGGAAGGTGGGCCGGAAGCCGGCGAGGTCGCCGAGCAGGTCCTCGGTGGCGATGCTGGGGGCGTGGCCGAGCCGTACCCGGGCGCGCAGGCAGCCGATGGCGACCATGCGGCCGAAGACATGGGAAAGCGGCAGGAAGAGCAGGGTGGCGGCGGGCTCGGCGGACCGCGCCTTGAAGACCGGGTGGAGCAGCTCGACGGCGTTGTCGACCTCGGCGAAGAAGTTGCCGTGGGTGAGGACGCAGCCCTTGGGACGGCCGGTGGTGCCCGAGGTGTAGATCAAGGTGGCCACCGTGCCCGGGCCCATGCTGTCGCGGCGGGCGAGGATCTCCACGTCGGGGACGGCGCGGCCGGCGGCGATCAGCTGGCCGATGGCACCGGCGTCGAGCTGCCACAGGTGCGCCAGGTGGGGCAGGTCGGCCCGGCGGGAGGTGACCGCCCGGGCCTGCTCGACGGTCTCCACGGCACAGGCGACCGTGCCGGAGTCGGCGAGGATCCAGGCGGCCTGGGAGGCGGAGGAGGTGGGGTAGACCGGGACGGTGATCAACCCCGCCGCCCAGGCGGCGAAGTCCAGCAGCGTCCACTCGTAGGTCGTACGGGACATGATCGCGAGCCGGTCGCCGGGGCGGAGCCCGAAGGCGACCAGGCCCTTGGCCACGGCCAGCACCTCGTCGCGGAAGGCGGCGGCGGTGACGTCGCGCCAGCGGCCGCGCTCGTCCTTGCGGCTGAGGACCGGCTCGCCGGGGGCCTCGGCGGCGTTGCCGAACGGGATGTCGGCGAGGCTGCCGTGCGTCACGGGGGCTGTGAGGGGCGGGACGGAGGCCTGGACGACGCGTCCGGCCCGTACGAGCGTCTCCGGCTTCCGGGGCTGTGCCGGCTGTTCCGGCTGCTGCGATGCGTCACGGACAGAGGGGGCGGGGGACGGCGGTGCCTGGCGGCTCATGGCGGCTCCGGTTCGTGGCGTTCCGGTGTGCTGTTTTCCTGGTCGGGTCCCGGTCGCGGGTGCTGCGGCGGGGCGCCCGGGTTCTAGGGGCGTTCGAGGATCGCGGTCACGCCCTGGCCGCCGGCCGCGAAGACGGAGATCGGGCCGCGGGACGGCCCGCCGCGCTCGGCGAGGAGCTTGGCGGCGAGCAGCATGTCCTGGTGGGAGGCCGTGGCGCAGGGCCCGTCGGCGCGCGCGAAGGGGATGCGGTTGCCGGCCGGGATCGCCACGCGTCGGGGGCTGTTCATACGAGACTCCGTACGGGAGAGCGTTACTTCCGGTAACCTTACTCGGGGGTAAATTTACTGCAGAGTAAGGAGAAGGCCAATGGCCGATCGCTGGTTGCGTTTCACGGGCACGGCCGCCGGTCGCCTCCTCACCCGCGGGCTCGGCCTCCCGCAACCGGTGGCGCTGCGCGGCCCCCTGACCGCGCCGGTCCTGCACCTGCCCCTGGACGGCGCCCGGCACACCCGTGACCTGCCCGGGCTCCTCGGCCCCGACGTCCGTACCGCCCACGAGGACGGGGTCAGCCCCGCCGCCCTCGTGGTCGACGCGAGCGGTCCCGCCTCGGCGGGCGGGCACGGCGCGCTGCACGCCGCCCTGCACCCGGTCGTCCGGGCCATCGCCACCGGCGGGCGCGTCGTGGTTCCGGCCGACGTCGCCGAGACCGTGGCCTGGTTCGCCGACCCGGCCTCGGGCGGAGTGAAGGGGCAGGTCGTCCGCGTCTGCGGGCAGAGTCTGCTGGGCGCCTGACCGCGCACCAGGGGGGCATGCCCCCGCCCACCGGCCCACCACGCAACCGTCAACCGAACCCGCGGGAAACCACGATGCCCCTGCTCCTCACCCTCGCCAAAGGCGTCCTGAACGGCGTCGGCAAGCGCCCCGCCGCCGACGCGCCCCTGCCCGCCGCGGCGCTCACCGCGCCCGCCGTCCGGGTGGACGCCGGGCGGCTCGCCGCGTACGCCGAGGTGTGCGGCTTCCCCCGCTCCGACCGGCTGCCGCTGACCTACCCCCACATCCTCGGCTTCCCCCTGGCGGCCCGGCTGATGGCGGACCGGCGCTTCCCGCTGCCGCTGCTCGGCCTGGTGCACACCTCGATCGAGATCGTCCAGCGGCACCCGCTGCGGGCCGGGGAACGCCCGGGAATCACCGTCCGGGCGGCGGAGTTGCGCCCCCACCGGCGCGGCGTGGAGGCCGTGATCGTCACCGAGGCCCGCATCGACGGGGAACTGGTCTGGGAGGACCACAGCAGCTATCTGGCGCGGACCCGCGGGGACGGCGCGGAAAGCCGCGGCCCCGCGTCCTCGGGCGGCGCGGAGGCGGCGCTGCCCGCCGTGGCGCAGTGGCGGCTGCCCGCGGACCTCGGCCGCCGGCACGCCGCCGTGTCCGGCGACTGGAACCCCATCCACATCCATCCGCTGACCGCGCGCCCGCTCGGCTTCCCCCGCGCCATCGCGCACGGGATGTGGACCGTCGCCCGCTGCGCCGCCGAGGCCGTACCGGAGGGCGCCCAAGCGGTCGCCCTGCGGGCCGGGTTCAGGGCCCCCGTCCTGCTGCCCGCCACCGTCACCTACGCGGCCGCGGGTGGGGGCACCTCCCAGCGGTTCGCCGTCCGCTCGGGAGAGCGGCTCCATCTCACCGGGACGGTGGAACTCCCCTGACCACGCCGGCGGCTGGTGACGGCCGGTCCTGGAGCCTGTCGTCATTCTGGCTCCCGCGGCTCCGCCGAGGTGCCCCCGGGTGCGGTGCACCGCAAGGCGGGGAGTCGTCCTCGTCGCGGGCCACTCGGACGATGCGACAACGCAGCGCAGGGCACCCCCGGCCGAAGGCTGGGGGAGGGAATGTGCCGACAGACCCTAGGCGCGGGCGAGCAGGGACTCCAGGCCTGGCCAGGCGAAGTTCATGAGGGTCGCGGCCGTGTCCTTCGGCTCGGGGCGGCCGCCGGGCGCGCCGTTGGCCCAGTCGGCCAGGGACTCGGCCGCGCCGACCAGGGCGTGGGCGAGGGCGGCGACCTCGCGCTCGACGAGCGCCGCGTCACACTCCGCCTCGCGGGCGGCGGCCGCGACCAACCCGGTCACGTACTCCAGGAGCCCCTCGCGCAGCGCGTCCACCTCGGACGCGAAGGGCTCACCGGTGGTGCGCGCCTGGCGGTGGAGGACGGTCCAGCCGTCGGGGTGGTCGGCGGTGTGCGTGAAGAAACCGAGCAGCCCGCTCCACAACTGCCGCTTGGGGGAATCGCCGGCGTCCACCGCGCCGGTCACCGCTGTGGCCAGGGCGGCCGCCTCGCGCTGTATGCAGGCGGTGAAGAGCTCTTCCTTGGAGTTCAGATAGAGGTAGAGCAGCGGTTTGCTGATCCCGGCCAGTTCGGCGATCTCGTCCATGGACGCGGCCCGGTAGCCCAGGCGCGCGAAGGCCGTGACCGCCGCGTCGAGCATCTGCCGTTCGCGCACCTGCCTCGGTACGCGCTTGCGGGTCACCCCGCCCCCTCCCCCTGGCCCCCCAGGTGTCAGCTGCTCCGCGCCGCACGCGCGGCGTCGTCCGCCGCGTCCTCCTGGGCGGCGTTGGCGGCGAGGTTCGCCCTGGTGCGCTCGACGCGCACGGCGACCTGCACCGAGGCCTGCTCGCGGGCCCCGCGCAGCACGACGAAGCTGAGCGGGGCGCTGATCACCAGCGCGAGCAGCATCACCCACAGCAGGTTGGAGTCACCGAGACCGGCGGGCAGCACGCGGACGTACACCAGCCCCCAGATCGCCAGGAAGCAGGCCGCGAAGAGGCCAAGGCGCATCAGGGAGTAACGCAGCATGGGGCTCGGCTTCCAGCTCACGGTCGATGCCACTTCCTTCGGTTCCCTCGTTACGGCCCGGGGACGTACCGGACGCACCCCCACCAGTGAAGCACGGGCCCGGAACGGTCAGGTCAGCGGGAGCCACATCGTGATGTCATCGCGGTCGTCACCTGGGGCGACGCGTATCGCCGCGGGGACACGCCCGACCTCCTTGTAGCCCGCGGAGGCGTAGAAGCGCTCCAGCCCCATGCCGCCGCGGCAGGTGAGCTTCAGCCCCTCCAGGCCGAGGTCGCGGCCGACGTCCTCCGCCGCCTGCAGCAGCCCGGCGCCGTGTCCGCGGCCCTGCAGGGCGGGGTCGACCATGACGGTGTACAGCCAGGCCCAGTGCCTCATCAGGCGATGGGTGTTGAAGGTGAGGAAGGTCGAGGCGGCCAGCCGGTCGCCGTCGAAGCCGGCGACCATGTGCGCCCGGCCCTCGGACAACGCCGTGTAGTGCCGTTCGGCCTCGGGGGCCACATCGCCCCGGCCCACGGGCGCGACAAAACCGACGGCGCCGCCCGCATTGGTGACGTCGGTCCACAGGGAGACGAGCTGTCCGCGCAGTTCGGGGGTGAGCTCGGGGTCGAGGGTGAAGCGCAGTGCCATGGCGCACACCCTAGGCACCCGGGCTGACAGCGATTGACGGACGTCCGGCCACCGGACGACATCCTGGTTAAGGCGAACCCTCAGGGTCTCCTCATGCCCGGCTCACCGGCCTCTCGGTGCCGCCTCATGCCGCCGACCTGACGTCGGGCCCACTGCCGCCACGGCCCGACCGGGGCGGCCCCCTCCCCGAATCCCCGGCCCGAAGGGCTCTTCGAACGTGACCGCGAGCCCATCGCGCATCGCCGTGCTCGCCGACTCCGACTCCCGCTGGAAGTGGGGCGCCTCCGCCGCCCGGCAACCGGCCCCGGATCACCTCCTCGACGCGTACTTCCTGCCCGGCCCGCATGACACCGACCGAGCGGCAGCTCGCCGAGGCCGGCCTGGCGACCGCCGACCGACACACCGCCGAGGTCGTCGCCCTCGCCCGCCGATCGGGCGTGCGCCGCTGTCCCGCCCACCGCGGCGAGGACCCGGCCAAGCCCGCCCGGATCGCGGACCTCGCGGGCGTGGAGGCCCTCCGTCCGGCGCTCCCCCTCGAACTGCTCCTGCGCGCGGGCCCGGTGGCCCGCACCGTGGTCAGCTTCCCGTCGACGGTGGTCCACACGCTGCCGATCGCGCCGGCCGGCACCGGGGCCGAGGTACTCGTCCACGAGCCCGCGGGCGACTGGCTCGTCCCCGGCGCGCCGGAGCGGGCGGCGGGTTTCCTCGCCGAGGTCACGGCCACGACCCGGGCCCGGCACCGCATGGGCACGGTGCGATGACCGGCCCGGCCGGACGCAGGGGCGTCCCGGTCCTCCAAGGCGCCCCGGTCCCGCGGGTCAGAGGCGCATCGGCTGGGGCGACTCGCGGCGCGCGGCGTCGGGGCCCGGGTACTCGCGGATGATCTCGTACCGGGTGTTGCGCTCGACCGGGCGGAAGCCCGCGTCCTGGATGAGCTCCAGCAGGTCGTCGCGGGTGAGCTTGTTGGGCGTGCCGTAGTTGTCGGCGTCGTGGGTGATCTTGTACTCGACGACCGAGCCGTCCATGTCGTCCGCGCCGTGCTGGAGCGCCAGCTGGGCGGTCTGCACGCCGTGCATGACCCAGAACACCTTCACGTGCGGCACGTTGTCGAAGAGCAGCCGCGAGACCGCGAAGGTCTTCAGCGCCTCGGCGCCGGTGGCCATCGTCGTCCGCGCCTGCAGCGTGTTGCGGACCTTGCCGTCCTTCATGTCGACGAAGTCGTGCTGGTAGCGCAGCGGGATGAAGACCTGGAAGCCGCCGGTCTCGTCCTGCAGCTCACGCAGCCGCAGCACGTGGTCCACCCGGTGCCGGGGCTCCTCGATGTGCCCGTACAGCATGGTGCACGGGGTCTTCAGGCCCTTCTCGTGCGCCAGGCGGTGGATGCGCGACCAGTCCTCCCAGTGGGTGCGGTGGTCGACGATGTGCTGCCGCACCTCCCAGTCGAAGATCTCGGCGCCGCCGCCGGTCAGCGACTCCAGGCCGGCCTCGATGAGCTCGTCCAGGATCTCGCTCGCGCTCATCCCGGAGATCGTCTCGAAGTGGTGGATCTCGGTGGCGGTGAAGGCCTTGAGGGAGACGTTCGGCAACGCCTCCTTGAGCGCCTTCAGCGAGCGCGGGTAGTAGCGCCACGGCAGCGTCGGGTGGAGGCCGTTGACGATGTGGAGCTCGGTGAGGTTCTCGCTCTCCATCTCCTTCGCCAGCCGGACGGCCTCCTCGATGCGCATCGTGTAGGCGTCCTTCTCCCCCGGCTTGCGCTGGAAGGAGCAGTAGGCGCAGGAGGCGGTGCAGACGTTCGTCATGTTGAGGTGACGGTTGACGTTGAAGTGGACGACGTCGCCGTTCTTCCGCGTCCGCACGTGGTGGGCGAGGCCGCCCAGCCAGGCGAGGTCGTCGGACTCGTAGAGGGCGATGCCGTCCTCACGGGTCAGCCGCTCACCCGCGTAGACCTTCTCCTCCAGCTCGCGCTTGAGCCCCGAGTCCATCGCCCGCCTCGCCTTCACCATCCGAAATCGACCGTTCGACCTTACGCCTAGATGTTCTCGGGCAGTTCGCCGACCCGGTTCTCCCACTTCGTGGAGAGCACGATGGTGGTGCGGGTCCGCGAGACGCCCTTGGTGCCGGACAGCCGGCGGATCGTGTGCTCCAGGCCGTCCACGTCCGGGACGCGCACCTTGAGCATGTAGGAGTCGTCGCCGGCGATGAACCAGCAGTCCTCGATCTCGTCGAGGTCGCGCAGCCGGCTGGCCACGTCCTCGTGGTCGGCGGCGTCGCTGAGCTGCAGGCCGACCAGGGCGGTCACCCCGAGGCCGAGGGCCGCCGGATGGATGGTGGCCCGGTAGCCGGTGATCACACCGGCCTGCTCCAGGCGGTTGATCCGGTCGGTGACGCTCGGTCCGGACAGGCCCACCAGCCGGCCCAGCTCGGCGTACGAGGCCCGGCCGTTCTCACGGAGGGCCTGGATGAGCTGCCTGTCCACCGCGTCCATCAGACTGGACCCCTTCATTCGTGCCGCGACTGCGCTGCCAGGACAAGAATCTAAGGCATGAGCCGGGATGTGCCCTGCGCATCAATCCGCGGCCGCCCCGTCAACCCCGGCGCCGGCACCGGCGGCACCCAGCTCGCCCTCCCAGCGCCGGTACAGCTTGTGCGGCACGCCCACGGCGTCCAGCACCCGGCCGGCGACGAAGTCGACCAGGTCCTGGATGTGCGTGGCACCCGCGTAGAAGGCGGGCGAGGCCGGCAGCACCACGGCGCCCGCCTCGTCCAGCGTGACCAGGTGCCTGAGCGTCTGGCCGCTGAGCGGGGCCTCCCGTACGGAGACCACCAGCGGCCGTCGCTCCTTCAGGGTGACGCTCGCCACCCGCTGCAGCAGGTCCTTGGAGAGCCCGAGGGCGACCCCCGCCACGCAGGCGGTGCTGGCCGGGACGATCAGCATCCCCTTGACCGGGTACGAACCCGAGCTCGGCCCGGCCGCGAGGTCCCCGGCGGACCAGTGCCGCACCCGGCTCAGATCGGTCTGGAACCGGTCCGGGGTGCCGTCCGCGCCGCGCGCCAGCCAGCGGGCCAGGTCCTCGCGCCAGTGGGCGTCCCGGAAGGGCGCCCCCGTCTCGTCCAGGACGGTGAGCCGGGCGGCACGGCTGACCACCAGGTCCACCGCCTCACCCGCGTGCAGCAGCGCGCGCAGCACCGCCGCGGCGTACGGCGTCCCGGAGGCCCCGGAGACCCCGACCACCCACGGTGTCCCGCGCTCGCTGTCGTCCATGCAGCGAGCCTATCCGGCCACCCGGAGCGGGAAGCGCCCCGTCCCGGCAGGACGGGCACCGCGAACCGGGTCATGATGGGCGGAAAGCAGGCCATGGAGCGGAACCATCACGGATACCCGCCGCGTTGTCCACGGTGGGTGGTCATCCACGGAGCGGGATCCGAGGGGGAATCCGGTGACGTACGAACCCATCGCCGGCCGTGACGCCGGGAGCGGACGGCCGGGGGCGCGGGCCGACGCCGAGCCGGGCCCGGGGGCCAGGGCGTGGGCCGCGGGAGCGCTGATGCTCACCTGGGTCGGGCTGCTGTGGCTGATCGAGTCGGTCGACGTGATGACCCATCACGCGCTCGACACCTTCGGCATCGTGCCGCGGCGGATCGGCGAGCTGCGCGACATCATCCCCTCCGCCTTCATCCACTTCGGCTTCGACCACGTGGCCGCCAACAGCCTCCCGCTGCTGGTGCTGGGCTTCCTCGCGGCGCTGCGCGGCATCGGCCGCTTCCTGAGCGTCGTCTTCGTCATCATCATGGCCAGCGGCGGCGGGGTCTGGCTGGTCGCCCCGCCGCAGACCAACACCGCCGGCGCGTCCGGGGTCGTCTTCGGGCTCTTCGGCTACCTGCTGGTGCGCGGCTTCGTCGACCGGCGCCTCGTCGACATCGCCGTCGGCCTGATCGTCGCCGTGGCGTACGGCTCGATCCTGTGGGGTGTGCTGCCCACCGCGCAGGGAGTCTCCTGGCAGGGCCATCTCTTCGGCCTCATGGGCGGTGTCACGGGCGCGTTCCTCTTCCGGGACCGCCCCGCCGACGGGCTCATCAGGTGAGCCCGTAGGATCCCGGGAACGAAGCGACGGGGGGCGGTTCTCCATGACCGATTTCGGCAAGCACGAAGACATACCACCTCAGGACGCGACTCCTCCGGTGCCGCCGCAGGACCAGGCCCCGCCGGAGCCCGGCTGCGGGCCCGCGGTGGACGCGCTGCGCCCGCCGGGGCCGTATCCCGGGCCGGGACCCGTACCCGGGCCCCATCCCGGGCCGGGGCCGCACGCCGGACCGGGGCCGCACGCCATGCCGTCGCCGCCGCCCCCGTTCCCGCCGCCCGTTCCGCCGCCGCCCCCGTACGGCTACGGCTACGCTCCCGGCCCGCTCCCGTACCCGCCCCCGCCGTTCAAGTCGCCCACCACGCCGGCGATGTGGGCCCACCTGGGCGCGCTGCTCACCGTGGTGGCGGGCACCAGCGTGTGCTGCCTGGGCTGGGCGCTCGGGTGGATCACGCCGCTGTTCATCCGCTCCAGCCAGCAGAACAAGCACGACCCCTTCATCCGGCACCACGCCGCCCAGGGGATCAACTACGGCATCACCACGGCCATCGTGGCCGTGCTCGGCATCGTCGGCTACATCGGCGGGATCGCCGGCCTGGCCACGGTCGAGCACGGGGGCCCGGTCTGGCTGCCCGTCGCCGCCTTCGGCCTGCTGGCCCTGGCCGGGCTGCACACCCTGATCGGGCTGATCTTCTGCATCATCGGCAGCACCAGGGCCAACAGCGGCCAGTGGTGGAGCTACCCCAAGTTCTTCGCCCTGCCGTTCGTACGGAGCTGACGCGGACGCGGGGCCCGGGCGTCAGACGCCCAGGCCCCGCACCGCGAGGTCCAGCAGGGCGCAGACGAACAGCGCCATGCCGATGAAGCCGTTGACCGTGAAGAAGGCCCGGTTGAGCCGGCTGAGGTCGCCGGGCTTCACGATGCTGTGCTCGTAGACGAAGGCGCCGCCCACGATCAGCATCCCGACCCACCAGAAGGCGCCGGCCCCGACCGCCAGCCCGTACCAGACCAGCAGCACCGTGGTCACCACATGGCTGACCCGGGCGCCGTACAGCGCGCCGTCGATGCCGAAGCGGGCCGGCACCGAGCGCACCCCGTGGGCACGGTCGGCGGCGACGTCCTGGCAGGCGAAGATCAGGTCGAAGCCGCCGATCCACACGCCCACCGCGAGACCGAGGACGACGGCGTCCCAGGACCACGTACCGGAGACCGCCAGCCAGGCGCCGACCGGGCCCATGGCCTGGGCGAGACCGAGGATGGCGTGCGGGTAGTCCGTGAACCGCTTGCCGTACGGATAGACCACCATGGGGACCACCGCGATCGGCGCGAGCGCCAGGCACAGCGGGTTGAGCAGCGCGGCGGCGCCCAGGAAGAACACCACGGCGATCAGCGCGCCGGTCCACGCCGAGCGCACGGACACGGCGCCGGTGACCAGTTCACGTCCGGCGGTGCGCGGATTGCGGGCGTCGATCTCCCGGTCGATGATCCGGTTGCAGGCCATCGCGAAGGTGCGCAGGCCCACCATGGCGACGGTGATCAGGAAGAGCTGCCACCAGTGGACGGTCCGGTCCTCCGCGAACATCGCGCTCAGCGCGGCGATGTAGGCGAAGGGCAGGGCGAAGACCGAGTGCTCGATCATCACCAGCCGCAGGAAGGCCCGGACCTTGCCGTCCGGGCGGGGCGAGGGTCCGAAGAGGTCCGGCGTCGCGGATTCGGCGCTCACAGGCCGTACTCCTTCCAGCGGCGGTCGACCTTCGCGGCGGTCTCCGGGTCGGAGAGCACCATCTCCGGCCAGCCGCCGTCGCGGGTGTAGCCCTCCTCGGGCAGCTTGCGGGTCGCGTCGATGCCCGCCTTGCCGCCCCAGAACTGCTGGTATGAGGCGTGGTCGAGATGGTCCACGGGACCTTCGACGACCGACAGGTCGCGGGCGTAGTCGGTGTTGCCCAGCGCCCGCCAGGCGACCTCGTGCAGGTCGTGCACGTCGCAGTCGGCGTCGACTACGACGATCAGCTTGGTCAGCGACATCATGTGCGCGCCCCAGATGGCGTGCATGACCTTCTGGGCGTGCTTGGGGTACTTCTTGTCGATCGAGACGATCGCGCAGTTGTGGAAGCCGCCCGCCTCCGGCAGGTGGTAGTCCACGATGTCCGGCACGATGATCTTCAGCAGCGGCAGGAAGAAGCGCTCGGTGGCCCGGCCCAGCGGGCCGTCCTCGGTCGGCGGCCGGCCCACCACGATGGACTGCAGCAGCGGCCGCCGGCGCATCGTCACGCAGTCGATGGTCAGCGCGGGGAAGGGCTCCTGCGGGGTGTAGAAGCCGGTGTGGTCGCCGAACGGCCCCTCGGGCAGCATCTTCCCGGGCTCCAGCCAGCCCTCCAGCACCACCTCGGCGTGGGCGGGGACCTGCAGCGGCACCGTTTTGCAGTCGACCATCTCGATGCGCCTGCCCCCGATGAAGCCGGCGAAGAGGTATTCGTCGATGTCGCCCGGGAGCGGGGCCGTGGAGGCGTACGTCACGGCCGGCGGGCAGCCGAAGGCGATGGCCACCGGCAGCCGCTCGCCGCGCCGCTGGGCGACCTGGTAGTGGTTGCGGCTGTCCTTGTGGATCTGCCAGTGCATGCCGATGGTCCGGCGGTCGTGCCGCTGGAGCCGGTACAGGCCGAGGTTGCGGACGCCGGTCTCGGGGTCCTTGGTGTGCGTCAGGCCGAGGTTGAAGAAGGAGCCCCCGTCCTCGGGCCAGGTGAAGAGCGCGGGCAGCGCGTCCAGGTCGACGTCGTCGCCGCTGAGGACGACCTCCTGGACCGGCGCGTCCTTCACCTTCTTCGGCGGGACGTGCGCCATCCCGGCCAGCTTGCCGAAGGCCTCGCGCACGCCGACGAAGCCGTGCGGCAGCTCCGGCTTGAGCAGCCCGCCGATGCGGTCGCCGATGTCGGCGTAGGACTTCAGGCCGAGCGACTTCAGCAGCCGGCGGTCGGTGCCGAACACGTTCATCGCCAGGGGCATCGAGGAGCCCTTGACGTTCTCGAACAGCAGCGCCGGGCCGCCCGCCTTGTTCACGCGGTCGACGATCTCCCCGACCTCCAGATACGGGTCGACCTCGGCCTTGACGCGCTTGAGGTCCCCCTCCTTCTCCAGGGCCCTCAGCAGCGAGCGAAGATCGTCGTAAGCCATGCCGTCCAGTATCCGGCACGCACTACCCTGGACCCGTCACCGGGGCCCTTCCCGCCCCGCCGTCGCTGCCTGGGGGGCACCTCCGCGATGATCCGGCTCATCCCCGCCCTACTCGTGCTGGCGTTGTGGATCTACGCCTTCATCGACTGCCTCAACACGCCCGAGGAGCAGGTCCGCGGCCTGCCCAAGGTCGTCTGGGTCCTCATCATCCTGTTCTTCGGCGAGGTGCTGATCGGCCCCATCGCCTGGCTGGTGGCCGGCAAGCACCGCACCGCCCCCGCGGGCGGCAGCACGCCCGCGGAGTGGCACCGCAACCACCGCACGCAGTGGGTCGCCCCGGACGACAACCCGGAGTTCCTCCACTCGCTCCGCGAGGAGAACAAGAAGGACGAGCAGCTGCTGAAGAGCTGGGAGGCCGACCTGCGGCGCCGCGAGGAGGAGCTGCGGCGGCGCGAGAACGGCTCGGGCGACGCGCAGGACACCCCGCCCCGCGGCTGATCCTGCGGGACACTGGCCGTCATGGACGACGTGCAGGCCATGCTCGCGACAGCCGTCGCCGAGGCCCGGACCGGGCTCGCGGAAGGCGGCGTCCCCATCGGCGCGGCCCTGTACGGCCCGGACGGCCGTACGGTGCTGGGCCGCGGCCACAACCGCCGAGTGCAGGACGGCGACCCCTCGATGCACGGTGAGACGGCGGCCTTCCGCGCGGCCGGGCGGCAGCGCACCTACCGCGGCACGACCATGGTGACCACGCTGTCGCCGTGCTGGTACTGCAGCGGCCTGGTCCGGCAGTTCGGGATCTCCCGGGTCGTGATCGGCGAGGCCCGTACCTTCCACGGCGGCCACGACTGGCTGGCGGAGCACGGCGTGGAGATCGTCCTGCTGGACGATCCGGCGTGCGTCGCCCTGATGACGGAGTTCATCGCGGACCGCCCCGACCTGTGGAACGAGGACATCGGCGCATGATCCCCACCATCGACCTCGGCCCCTGGCTCACCGGTGACGCCGCCACCCGCGCCCGCGTCGCCGCCACCGTCGACGAGGCGCTGTGCACGGCCGGCTTCCTGCTGGTCACCGGGCACGGCGTCGACCCGGGCCTGCGCGAGAGGATCCGGGAGGCCGCCCGCGGCTTCTTCCGGCTGCCCGCCGCCGTCAAGGAACCGTACGCGGTGAGGGTCGGCGGCCGCGGCTGGCTGGGCCCGGGCGCGGAGGCCAACGGGTACGCGGAGGGCACGCGGACCCCGCCGGACCTCAAGGAGTCCTGGTCCTTCGCCGCCGAGGAGCCTACCGGCGACCCGGCGGTGGACGCCGAGTGGTTCCTGCCGAACGTCTGGCCGGCCGAGGCGCCGGAGCTGAGGCCGCTGGTGACGGAGTATGTGGCACGCATGCGCGAACTCTCCGACCACCTGCTGGAGCTGCTCGCCGCCGCCCTCGGCGGGCCGCTCGACCTCTTCACCCGGCACACCGGGCACCCCACCTGGGGCTTCAACGTCAACTGGTACCCGGGCACCGATGTGGTGGGCCGGCCCGAACCGGGCCAGTTCCGGATCGGCCCGCACACCGACTTCGGCACGGTCACGGTGCTCGACCGCCAGCAGGGCAAGGGCGGCCTCCAGGTGCACACCGACGACGGCTGGCAGGACGCCCCCTGGCAGCCGGACGCCCTCACCGTCAACATCGGCGACCTGATGGCCCGCTGGACCGGCGACCGCTGGCGCTCCGGGCGGCACCGGGTGCTGCCCCCGCCGGCCGACGCGCCGGCGGAGGAGCTGATGTCGCTGGTGTGGTTCTACGAGTGCGACCCGGGTACCCGTGTCGCGTCGCTGCCCGCGCCGGTCGGCCGGGTCGCGTACGAGCCGGTGGACTCGCACGCGTACCTGCGGGCCAAACTGGACGCGATCGGCGTGGGCTGAGCGCCCGCCCCGGGCGGGGACGGGGCTCAGATGCCCGCGTAGGAGTGCTTGCCGGTGATGAAGATGTTCACGCCGTAGTAGTTGAACAGGAAGCACGCGAAGGCGAGCAGCGCCAGGTAGGCGGCCTTGCGGCCCTTCCAGCCGGCGGTGGCGCGGGCGTGCAGGTAGGCCGCGTAGACCACCCAGGTGATGAAGGACCAGGTCTCCTTGGGGTCCCAGCCCCAGTAGCGGCCCCAGGCGGCCTCGGCCCAGATCGCGCCCGCGATGATCGTGAACGTCCACAGCGGGAAGACCATGGCGTTCACGCGGTACGCGAACTTGTCGAGGGTCGCCGCGGCGGGCAGCCGGTACATGACGTGCGCCCAGATGCCCTCGTTCTTGCCCCCGGCCATCACCGCGGTCTCGTAGCGGTCCCGGAAGAGGTAGAGCAGCGTCGCGACCGCGCCCAGGTAGAACACCGCGCCCGAGATGATCGCGCAGGAGACGTGGATCCACAGCCAGTAGGAGTGCAGGGCGGGGACCAGCTGGTCGCTGTCGGTGTAGAGCACGGAGACGGCGAGGCCGAGGTCGAGCAGGACGGTCGTGGTCAGGAAGAGCCCGATCCAGCGGACCTTCTTGCCGAGCGCGAGCAGCACGACGTACGCGGTGACCGCGGCGGCCCCGAAGGTCGTCGAGAACTCATACATGTTGCCCCAGGGGGCGCGCTGCACCGAGACCGCGCGGGCCACGACGCCGCTCACGTGCAGCGCCCAGGCCAGCACGGTGAGGGAGATGGCGATGCGGCCGTAGAGGTCGCCCTTCTCGGTCTCACCGGCCGCGCCGGGGCCGTCGGCGAAGCCGCGGTCGCTGGCGGAGGCGCGGGTGACGACCGTGGGGCGGGTCAGGGTGGTGGTGCCGCCGCCCTGCTTCACCGTGACGGTGACCGCGGGCGCGGCCTGGGCGGTGACGTGGGCGGCGAGCGCGGCGGAGGTCCTGGCGACCTTGCTGCGGCTGCCGAAGACCCACTCCGAGATGTACGCGAGGAAGGCGAGCGTGTAGACCGCCATCGCCGAGTAGATCAGGTAGTTGCTGATGTGGGCGACGTTCTCGTTGACCGCGGCAGCGATGGTCACGCGCGCGCTCCTTCGTCATCGGGCAGGGGTTCTTCTGAGGCTTCGGGGTCCGGCTCCGGCAGCGGCGGGGCCGTGGCGGTGAGGTCGGCGGCGAGGTCGCCGAGCTCGTCGGCGATCCGCGCCGACTCGCTGCGGCCGAGTCCGGCGAGCTCGACGACGGTGGTGCCGTCGTCGCCGCGCACCGCGCGCACCCAGACCCGGCGGCGCTGGATGAACAGCGATCCGGCCAGGCCCGCGATGGCGGCCACGGCGCTGATCAGCGCCCAGCCGTTGCCGACCTGGTGGGAGACCTGGAAGCTGGCCCAGGTCTTGACGCCCTCGAAGGTGAGCGAGCCGTCGCCGTCGGGCAGCGCGAGGGTCTCGCCCGGCTTCATCGCCTTGCTCACGATCTGACCGTCGGCGTCCTTGAACTGCTTCATTTTGTCGGTGTCGAGCTGGTACACGTTCTGCGGCAGGCCGGCGTCCACGCCCAGGTCGCCGTGGTACGCGGTGAGGATCAGCGCGGGGTAGTCCAGGGCCGGGAACGACGAGTGCGGGCCCTGGACGGCGTTCAGCGCGAAAGTCGGGGTGAACAGGCCCTGGAAGCCGTACTGGGTCTTCTTGTTGTCGTGGTCGCGGACGTCCATCGCCTTGATCACGCCGACCGAGGTGAGGTTGCCGTCCCGCGGCAGGAAGGGGACCGGGCCCTGGAAGACGACGTTGCCCTGGCCGTCCTTGACGGTGACGACGGGCGCGTAGCCGTGGCCGATCAGGTAGACCTTGGAGCCGCCGACCTCCAGCGGCTTGTTGACCTCGATGGAGGACTTGGTCTGCTTGCCGCCGGCGCTGGTCCAGTAGTGGATGTTGGCGCGGAAGGTGCGCGGGGTGCCCTTCTGCGGGCCGGTGCGCGCGTACGAGGCGGTGAAGCCGTCCAGCCTGAAGCCGAAGGTCTCCAGGTCGTCCGCGTTGTAGAAGGTGCCCGGCTTGAAGTCGTCGTACTGGGTGAGCGTGTTGTTGAAGCCGTCGCCCTCCACGATCAGCTTGCCGCCCTCGGCCTTGAACAGCCCGCCCACCGCGAAGGAGATCAGCAGGCCGAACAGGGCGATGTGGAAGAGCAGGTTGCCCGTCTCGCGGAGGTAGCCCTTCTCCGACGCGACCGCCGTTCCCGCGGTACGGGTGCGGAACCGGCGGCCGCGCAGCACCCGCTGCGCCGCGGCGAGCACGGCGTCCGGCTCGGCCCCGGTGCGCCAGGTCGCGTACGCGGGGAGGCGGGTGAGGTTGCGCGGGGCGGCCGGGGGCTCGGCCCGCAGCTGGCCGACGAACTGCCAGCTGCGCGGGACGATGCAGCCGGCCAGCGAGACGAAGAGCAGGATGTAGATCGCCGAGAACCACACCGAGCTGTAGACGTGGAACAGCCCGAGCTTCTCGTAGAGCGGCGCGACCGTGGTGTGGGCGTCCTTGAAGTCCTGGGCCTTGAGCTCGTCGACGCTCGTCTGCGGGACCAGCGAGCCGGGGATGGCGGCCAGCGACAGCATGAAGAGCAGGATCAGCGCCACCCGCATCGAGGTGAGCTGACGCCACGTCCAGCGCGCCCAGCCCCAGACCTCGCGGCCGGTCCAGGCGAGTGCGCCGACCGGGCCCGGCCCGCGGACGCCGCCGAAGGAGCCGGGCACGGCCTGGCCGAGGTCCTCGACCGGCGCGGTCGACAGCTGCGCGCCGGCCGCGCCGAGCTCGGCACCGGGGTCCGCGGCCTGGCCGGGAGCGGCCCCCGCGGTGTCTTTGGAGGTCATGGATCAGATCCCTGGGGTGAAGCCGTTCGACCAGATCTGCATCTGGTAGACGATGTGGTCCCAAACGCCGGTGACGAGCAGTACGCCGACGGCGACGAGCATGCCACCACCGATCCGCATCACCCACACATAGTGGCGCTTGACCCAGCCGAAGGCACCGAGCGCACGGCGGAAGGCGATGGCCGCCACTATGAACGGCAGGCCGAGGCCGAGGCAGTAGAAGACGGTCAGCAGCGCGCCGCGGCCCGCGCTTGCCTCGTTGAAGGCGAGCGTGTTGACGGCGGCCAGGGTCGGGCCGATGCACGGGGTCCAGCCGATGCCGAAGAGCACACCGAGCAGCGGCGCCCCCAGCAGGCCCATGGTGGGCCTGCGGTGGAAGCGGAACTCGCGCTGGGTGATCCCGCCGACCAGGCCCATGAAGGCGAGCCCCAGGACGATGGTGAGCGCGCCGAGCACCTTGGTGATGACCGCCTTGTGCTCCTGCAGCGTCCAGCCGAAGTTGCCGAACAGCGCGCCGCAGGAGACGAAGACCGCGGTGAAGCCGAGGACGAACAGCGACGCGCCCGCGAGCATCCGGCCGCGCCGGGCCTCGGCCAGGTCGGTGCCCGTGACGCCGGTCACGTACGAAAGGTAGCCGGGCACCAGCGGCAGCACGCAGGGGGAGAAGAAGGAGACCAGCCCGCCGAGCAGCGCGACCGGCACGGCGGCGAGCAGCGCGCCGCTGAACACGGTCTGGTTGACGTCGCCGACCGCGGCGAGTGCGCTCACGTCACTTCTCCGCGATCACCGGGTCGAGTACCTCGTGCAGCTCGTCGGCGCTCAGCTCCTTCAGAGCGCGCACCGCGATCCTCCCCTCACGGTCGATGATCAGCGTGGAGGGGATGGCCTGCGGGTTGACGCTGCCCTTGGGGAAACGCAGCACCAGGTTGCCCGACGGGTCGTAGAAACTCGGGAAGGGGATCCCGAACTCCTTCTCGAAGGCCTTGGCCTGCGCGGTCTGCAGATCCCGGGTGTTGATGCCGACGAACTGCACGCCCTGGGACCGGGTGTTTTCGGCGACCTTGGCCAGGTACGGCGCCTCGGCCCGGCAGGGCGGGCACCACGAGCCCCAGATGTTGAGGACGACGACCTTGCCCCTGTAGTCGGCGAGGCTGAGCGGCTCGCCCTCCACGGACTTGCCTTCGAGCTCCGGCGCGGCCACCCGGTGCCCCTGCTCGACGGTGGAGATCTCACCGGTGCCGCCGACGTAGTTGGTGCCGGAGCCGGTGCCGTTGGAGGACGCGGTCGAGGTCGAGCAGGCGGTGACGGCCAGCGCGAACGCGGCGGCCCCGGCGAGTGCCGCGGCACCGCGGAGCGGACGGCGTCGGAGGGCGCGCGTAGGACTCATGTGAAAAGTTTCGCATGAGGTCGGGAGCGATCTTGCGCACCCCCGACACCTTTGCCGAAAGCGGCGAATGCCCCAAGTAAGCGGCGGTTAATCCCCGCCCTCGGTCTGGTGCGCGAACTCGTCCACCAGGGCGTCCTCGAAAGCCTTGAGGTCGCCGGGCCTGCGACTGGTGACCAGGACGTTGGGGCCCTCGCAGTCGACCACGACCTCCTGGTCGATCCATGTGCCGCCGGCGTTGGTGATGTCGGTGCACACGCTGGGCCAGGAGGTGAGCGTGCGGCCGTGCACGACGCCCGCTTCGACGAGCAGCCACGGGGCGTGGCAGATCGCCGCGACCGGGCGGCCCTCGGTGAAGAAGTCCCTGGTGAAGCTCACGGCGTCCGGGTCGGTCCGGAGGAAGTCGGGGTTGGCGACGCCGCCGGGCAGCACGAGGCCGTCGAAGTCCGCGGCGGCCACTTCCCCGAGGGTGTCGTCGACGGGGAAGGTGTCGGCCTTGTCGAGGTGCTTGAAGGCCCGGACGCGGCCGTGGCGGGCGGAGACGAGCCGGGGAGTGCCGCCCGCCTCACGGACGGCCGCCCACGGGCCGGTGAGCTCGATCTGCTCGACGCCCTCCGGCGCCACGAGAAAGGCGATCTTCCTTCCCTCCAGGGACGCGGGCATGTGGACCATCCTCCTCGGCGGTGTTCTCCGGGTGCTTCGGGTCCTACGGGCCGTACGGGTCGAAGTCCTCGAACGGGTCCAGCGAGTCCTCCCGCGTGGGGGTGTCCCCGTCCGTGGACTCGCCTGCCCGCCGATCCCGGGATGAAACGGACGGATCGGCGGACGGGTCGCCAGACGGGTCGGCGGAGGGCGAGGGGGAGGTGGAGGAACGTTCCTGCACGAGGAAGCGGCGCCAGCCGCCCTCGGGACGCTCCCCCGGCCCGAGCGTGCGCAGCTTCGCCAGCACCGCCGGGTCCTGCGCGTCCATCCAGTCCACGAACTGCCGGAAGGACACCAGCCGTACGTCGTCGTGGTCGGCGATCCGCCTGAGCACGTCCTCGACGGCGTCCATGTAGATCCCGCCGTTCCACTGCTCGAAGTGGTTGCCGATGAACAGCGGCGCGCGGTTCGTCTCGTACGCCCGCCGGAAGCCCGCCAGGTAGGCGTCACGCGCCTGCCGCTGCCAGCCCGGGTAGTGGGCGGGGTTGCCGCGCGTGGAGTTCACGGACTGGTTGGCCAGCATGTTGTAGTCCATCGACAGCACCTCGAAGGAGCGGCCGGGGAAGGGCACCGCCTGCAGCGGCAGGTTCCACAGCCCGTGGCTCTTGCCGGGCCACACCTGCAGACCGCCCGGGGCGCTCGCGTCGTACCGCCAGCCCAGGCGGGCCGCGGTCGGCAGCAGCGAGCGCTGGCCCAGCAGACAGGGCGTCCGGCCGCCGATCAGCTCCTTGCGGTAGTCGAAGGGCAGCGCGGGCAGGTCGTCGAAGCCGGTGTGGGTGCGCCACTTCTCGACGAAGGAGACGGCCTGCTCGATCTCGCTGCGCCAGTCGGCCGGGCTCCAGCGGCCCACCGAGCCCGATCCGGCGCAGAAGTGGCCGTTGAAGTGGGTGCCGATCTCATGCCCCTCCAGCCAGGCCAGCCGCAGCTGCTGCAGCGTCGCGCGGACGTGCGCGTCGGTGAGGTAGCCGATGTCCGAGGCCCCGACGGGATTCCGCGGCGGTCTGTAGAGCTCCTTCTTCGACTCCGGGAGCAGGTAGATCCCGGAGAGGAAGAAGGTCATCTTCGCCCCGTGCTCGCCCGCCAGTTTCCGGAACCGCTCGAAGAGCCCGTTGTCCAGCTCGCCCGCACCGTCCCAGGAGAAGATCACGAACTGCGGCGGCGTCTGCCCAGGCTCCAGGCGTTCCACGGCGGGCTGGTGGGGCTGGGGCCCGGTGTCTGCCGTGGAGCCGTCGCCGATCGTCCGTACCGACGGGGAGGAGGGTGCGGACACTGACGGCCGCCCCCCGGGGGCGCCCCGCCCGTGCCCCGGCGACGCCAGGGATCCCCCGCTCCCGTGCCGGCCGCCGGGGCCGCCCCCGGCGCAGCCCGCCAGCCCGGCGGCAGCCGCTCCGGCCGCCAGGCCCAGCACTCCTCGTCGGCTGATGTCCCGCATTCCGCGCCCCTGTCCCCGTCCATCGCGTCGGCCTCACCGCGCTAGATGCCATGCGCGGCCGCCCGGTTCCTGCGCGGGGGCCCCGAATTCACCGGGAAGGGGCACCGGATCGGGCCACGCGGCGGCGGCCGTCACGCGCTGTCGCGGAGGGCGCTCGTCTCCGTGACGGCGCCCTCCGGCACTGGGACGGCTCAGGCGCCGAAGCCCTTGCTGCCGCCCTTGACCGGCTTCGCCCCGGCCAGCAGATGCGCCGGGACCAGGTCGCGGGCGGGCTCGGTGTAGCCGACGGAGACGATCTTGTCGTCCTCGAACGTGAAGGACGTCAGGCTTGCCAGGGTGCACTGCCGCTTGCGCGGGTCGTGCCACAGGCGCCGCTGCTCGACCGCGCTGCGCAGGATCCAGATCGGCAGCTGGTGGCTGACGCACACCGCCTCGTGGCCGCGGGCCGCGTCCCGGGCCGCCTCCAGCGCGGCCGTCATGCGGACGACCTGGTCCGCGTACGGCTCGCCCCAGCTCGGCCGGAACGGGTTGACCAGGTGCTTCCAGTTGGCGGGGTGCTTGAGCGCGCCGTCGCCGACTCCGAAGGTCTTGCCCTGGAAGACGTTGTCCGCCTCGATCAGGCGTTCGTCGCGCGCGACGTCCAGGCCGAGGGCCGCGCCGATCGGCGCGGCGGTCTCCTGTGCGCGCTCCAGCGGCGAGGCGACGACGTAGGTGATGTCGCGGCCGGTGAGGTGCTCGGCGACCCGGTCCGCCATCTTCCGGCCCAGGTCGGACAGGTGGTAGCCGGGCAGGCGTCCGTAGAGCACGCCGGAGGGGTTCTCCACCTCACCGTGCCGCATCAGGTGGACGACCGTGATCTCGCTCATGCCGTGGCCTCCGCTGCGGCGCGGGCGGCGGCCGGCAGGGCGGCGGCGATCCGCTCGATCGCGGCGGCGTCGTGCGCCGCCGACACGAACCAGGACTCGAAGGCCGAGGGCGGCAGGTAGACGCCCCGGGCGAGCATGGCGTGGAAGAAGGCGGTGAAGCGGAACGCCTCCTGCTTCCTCGCCTCGTCGTAGTCGGTCACCCGGTCCTCGGTGAAGAAGACCGAGAACATGTTCCCCGCGCTCTGCAGGCTGTGCGCCACGCCCTCCTTGGAGAGCGCGTCGGACACCAGCCCCGACACCTCCGCGGCGACGGAGTCCACCGTCCGGTAGACGGCGTCGTCCAGCAGCCGCAGCTGGGCGAGGCCCGCGGCGGTGGCCACCGGGTTACCGGAGAGCGTGCCCGCCTGGTAGACCGGGCCGGCGGGCGCGAGGTGCGCCATCACGTCGGCACGGCCGCCGAAGGCCGCGGCGGGGAAGCCGCCGCCCATCACCTTGCCGAAGGTCATCAGGTCGGGGCGGACGCCGTCGATGCCGTACCAGCCGGCCTTCGAGACGCGGAAGCCGGTCATGACCTCGTCGGAGATGTACAGCGCGCCGTTCTCCCGGCAGACGTCCGCCAGGCCCTGGTTGAAGCCCTCGGCGGGCGGCACGACGCCCATGTTGCCGGGCGACGCCTCGGTGATCACGCAGGCGATCTGCCCGGGGTTCGCGGCGAACGCGGCCCGCACGGCCTCGAGATCGTTGTAGGGCAGCACGATCGTGTCGCCGGCCTGCGCGCCGGTCACCCCGGGGGTGTCCGGCAACCCGAAAGTGGCGACCCCGGAACCCGCGGCGGCCAGCAGGGCGTCCACATGACCGTGGTAGCACCCCGCGAACTTGATCACCTTGGCCCGGCCGGTGAATCCGCGCGCCAGCCGGATCGCCGACATGGTGGCCTCGGTCCCCGAGGAGACCAGGCGCACCTGCTCGACGGGCGTGACGCGCGCCACGATCTCCTCGGCCAGTTCCACCTCGCCCTCACCGGGCGTGCCGAAGGACGTACCTCGCGCAACCGCCGCCTGCACGGCGGCGATCACCTCCGGATGCGCGTGGCCGAGGATCATCGGCCCCCACGAGCAGACGAGGTCGACGTATTCGCGGCCATCCGCGTCCTTAAGGTACGGACCCGCTCCGGACACCATGAACCGGGGCGTACCGCCCACGGCACGAAAGGCACGTACAGGGCTGTTCACCCCACCAGGGGTCACGGCGGCTGCTCGATCGAACAAGGTCTGAGAAACTGGCGCTTCGTAGGCGTACGGATAGCTCACAAGCACATGCTCTCAAATGCCGGGCGTTGCGCGACAAGGTATCGACCGTGCATCTGAGACGATGATCGGGTTGCGCGGTTGGGTCTGCGAGTGGTCGGGTAGTGGAATGCAGCGCGGTGGCGAACGCGGTGGCGATGCGGGCGACGGGGCGGACGACCCCGGTCCCGAGCACGCCCGTCCCACCGGCCGGCGACGCCGGCCGTCAACAGAGCGCGACAGGGACGTTGAGAAAAGCGGGAGCAGGGGTGGCCGAGTGGGGGTGACCTACAAGTACTTCGGCGCACCCGATGGTGCCACCGCCGCGCGGGTCCCCATCTCCATGCGGCCGGAGGAGCTCGGCGGTGACGAGCTGGGCCAGGGCATGTACACCAAGGTCAAGCCGGAGACCATGGCCGCCATGGTCCTCACCGGGATCGAGGGCATACCCCCGGCAAAGGTCCCGCCCCTGGAACTCGTGGTGCTCCATCCCGACTACGCCGTCGTCAAACTGCCCCACTCCGTCGTCGAGCCGCTCCGCAAGGCCGACGAGGAGGCCCTCGGCGCCGCCGCCTTCATCTGGTCCACCGTCCCCGACCGCCGCGGGCCGCGGGACGCGTTCGTGATCTACAAGATGCTGCACGAATGGCAGGATTTCGCCCAGCGCTGCCACGAGAGCGGACACCAGCTGTACTGCCTGGTCTGGCCGTGACGGGCGCCGGGCGAGGGCGGACTCACTGACGGCTTCGAGCGGCTACAGGACCACCACGACGACGCCGTTGTCGTAGCCGTAGTTGTAGCCGTCGTAGCCATAGCCGTAGCCGTAGTCACAATCGTCGTAGTGGTGGTTGTAACGCCAGCCGTAGCCCCAGTCGCCGTAGCCCCAGCAGCGGTCGCCGTGAGTGACGACGGACTGGTGCGAGGCGGAGACGGCCTGTTGCGGCGCCGCGCCGGCCGCGCCGGCTCCGACGAGCGCGAGGATGGGTGCCGCGAGCGCCGCTGCGGCGACCCTGCGGATGGTCATGCTGTTGACGCGCATTGTCGTTCCCTTCGAGGTGCGGAACGTCGGCGCCGGTCTCGCGACCGTGCGCACGTCGCACCGGCCGGTGCGCGTGGCACCGGTGCGACGGGGGTGCGCCTGGACCTCGGGTGCGGACGCACCATCACAGATGTGGAGTGTCGGTCGGGATGCGGCTTCGTACGAGGCATCCTCTGACATGAACCTTAAGTTCCATTACTCCCCGCAGTCAATACATAGGGTGAAATCCCCTAATTATGGGCCATATTGATGCAGTGGGAACTCCCCCGATCACCAACGGTGACGAATTCGGTGACGGTCCGCCATCCACCGGCCATCAGGACGTTACGGTTCGATCGGGGTCGACCGGGGCTGATCGGGCATCCACCCGGTACACCGGGCGGCTCGCCGCCCTCTCCCGCCCCCCGTTCCGCGGACGGAGCCGACCATGAGCGGAACCACGAGATGCGGCTGGCCGGGACGATGAGTTCGGGCGCCGTCGATCCGGGTCGGCTCGTCGTCGTTCACGGCCCCTCGACGACCTCGATCACGGCAGCGTGGCGAAGGCGCCCATGCCGGGCCCCCCGCGAACTGGCTCAACGCCGAACCTGGTAGAGCCCGGGCCTCAGCGTGTTCGCCAGGACGACGACGTCCGTGTCGGCACGCTGTACACGGTCTTCGCGGGCGCCGGGAGCGTGACGAGCCTGCCGTCGACACAGCGTGTGACGTCGGCGGTGCCGGAGAGCGAGGCGAAGGCGTAGTCACCCTGAACGGCTTGTCGTGCGGCATCGGAAGCGCCAGACCGCGGACCTCGAACGTCACGCCGACCGTGATCGGCAGGGACGCGGTGAGGACCAGGCCGGACGGGATGGCGTCGTTGTCCGTCACCCGGATGTCGCGGGTGTCGAGGCCGAGGACGGCATTGCTCATATCGGGCTGTGCGGGCATGTTCCCTCTCCTGGAAGGCGGGCCGCGGCGCGGCGGCGGGTCGCCGCCGGCCTCGGCATCCGTTCTTCCGCACCGCGCTTGACGGGCCGCCGTGCCACCGCTTGACCGGGCGGCCGGTGCGCGTTGAGCGCGCGCACCGGCCGCTCACACCGGCAGGTCCGCGCGCATTCGTTCGTGCAGTTCCGCGTCTCGCGCTGCGGCGGCACCCCGAGTTCGGCCTGCACGCCCGCACGCAGGCACGGAACTGGAGGATGGCCAGGTGGGGTTGGCAGATCCGGCTCAGGCAGCGCATCGTACGGCGGTGCGCGCTCTCCCGGCAGGGGTCCAACGCGACCAGGCGGCGGCACAGTTCGGCGCTCGGGGCGTAGCGGCCCGCGCCGCGGTCGTCGTACGACGGAACCAGCCCCCGCCCCGCCGTCTGCGGTACGTCCGGCCCCGCGGATCTGCGATCGCCGCACGAACACACCCCGGACATACTGGACTACTGCCGGCACAAGGGGCATGACCCACCCGGAGGCACCGCGATGCCCGTGTACGAGATGCGCGCCGAGTACGAGACCGAGAACGGCGGGCCCGCCGGCGACGGCCCGCTGAGGGCCTGGCACATGGTCGAGGACGACGCCGCCACGGCGCTGTGCGGCCGGGAGCTCTCCGCCGCCGCGTCCGTGCAGCCCGAGGACGCCTGGGGGACCCCGGCGGCGCAGCCGTTCTGTCACAGTTGCGGCGCGCTGTATCTGCGTCATACGGCCTGAACGGCCCGAGCCGGCGCAGGATAGCCGCTCGAACGCTTGTCCCGCATACGGATCCCGAAATTCCGATGCGGGTGAAATCATGTGCGGATGTTGCTCACCGAGATCGACGCCGTCAATTGGAATGCCATTCCCACACCGCGGCTGCGTCCTCGGACCGCCGAGGCACGGGACGCGGCGCGGACCGAGCGGCCCGATCCCGCGGCCGGGCTGAGGGCGCTGGCCGCGGCGCGGGACCTCGCCGAGGTCGCCTCCGCGGTGTCCGCCCTGACCAGCAACTCCTTGCTGCGCGGGCGCACCGGCGAGGTGCTCCCCGCCGCGGTGGTCGCGGCCCCGTTCCTGCTGGACATCGCCGAGCACGGGCACCCGCACGCGCGGGAGTCGGCGGTCGTGCTCCTCGACGGCACGATGCGATCCGCACCGCTCGCCGATTTCAGCCGCTTTCGCACACCGGCCGGACATGACGCCCCGTTGTGCTGCGCGATAGCCGAAGTGGTCCGCGCCCGGCGGGATTCCCTGGCGGAACACGGAAGGTCCGGGAAATACCTCCTCAAGGCGAGCGACGCCCATTGGCGGTTCGAAATCCGTGAGGCCGCCGGCGCGTCGGACGACGTCGTCGCCCTGGGCACCCTGCAGGGCGCGCTGCCCGCCGCGCCCTGCGCCGGCGAGCTCCACCACGGCGGTGCGCTCACCCCGGTCGGCACGGTGACCGTCGAATGCCCCCCGGTGGACACCTCCGCCGAGGCGTGCCTGCGCCTGACCGGTGTCGCGGACGGCGGCGACCTGGCCGGCGCCGTGCTGTACCCGGCGGCGTGCGGCGTACGTGAGCGCTGAGCACGCCGTGACCGCCGCCTGGGACCCCGGCGCCGAGGGGGTGCTGCGACTGCCGTCCGGGCGGCTGGTGCGCGGGCGGGGGCTGCGGCGGCCGCTGCCGGCCGGGCCTGAGCCCGCGTTCGGGCTGTACCTGCTGGGGCACGAACCGCCCGCGGTCGGCTGGGAGAGCCGCTGGGTGCGCTGGCCGGACTTCCGGCTGCCCTCGGACCGCGTGGCGGCCGCGGCGGCGTTGCGCGAGGCGTGGGCGCGTACGGCGGACGAGCGGGTGGAGGTCGCCTGCGGCGGCGGGGTCGGCCGTACGGGGACGGCGCTGGCGTGCCTGGCGGTGCTGGACGGAGTACCGCGCGGGGAGGCCGTCGCCTACGTGCGGGAGCACTACGTCAGGCGGGCGGTGGAGACGCCCTGGCAGCGCCGCTATGTGTCGCGCTTCTGCTGAAGGTGCGGCGCGTGGCTCCTGACCGCTTCCCTCAGCTGCCGCATCGAGGGGTTGACCATGGGGCGGCCCGCCACGGTCACGGTCGGCACGGTCTCGTTCCCGTCCGCCACGGAGCGCACGAAGGCGGCGGCGTCGGGGTCCCGCCAGATGTTGACCTTGGTGTGCGTCAGCCGTGCGAACAGCAGTCGCACCCGCAGCTTGATGCAGTAGGGGCAGCCGGGCCGCCAGTAGACGACGACCCCGCCCGCGTGTGCCTCGCTCATGCTCCCCCGATCGGCAGTCGCGGCAGCCGCGGCCCGTGCAGCCAAGGGTGGAAGACCAGCGCCTCCAGCGGCTGGTCGGTGTGCTCGTGCGCCAGGGCGACGAACTGCTCCGTGGTCACGGTGCCGTTCCGGTGGGTGGATGTCCAGGCCCGCAGCAGCCGGAAGAAGGCCGGATCGCCCATGACCGTGCGCAGCGCGTGGAGGGTGAGGGCACCGCGCTTGTACACCCGGTCGTCGAACATGCGCCGGACCCCGGGGTCGGCGAGCCGCAGGTCCTGGGGCTGGGCGGCGAGTTTGGCGTGGGCGCGGGCCGCGTGGCGGGCGGCGGGCGCCTCGCCGCTGGACTCGGACCACAGCCATTCGGCGTACGCGGCGAAGCCCTCGTTCAGCCAGATGTGCCGCCAGTCGGCGAGGGCGAGGCTGTTGCCGAACCACTGGTGGGCGAGTTCGTGGGCGACGAGGCGTTCGCAGCCGCGGCGGCCGTCGACGTGGTTGCGGCCGAAGACGGACAGGCCGTGGGCCTCGACGGGGACGTCCAGCTCCTCGTCGACCACGACGACGGCGTACTCGCTGAAGGGGTAGGGCCCGAAGAGCTCGATGAAGGCCGCCATCATCCGCGGCTGGCGGCCGAAGTCGTGGGCGAAGTCCGCGGTCAGGCGCGACGGGACGGCGGCGGGCTGGGGTATCGGGCCGCCGAGGTGGTCGACGAGCTCGTACTGCCCGATCTGCACGGTCGCCAGGTACGGGGGCATCGGCTCCGGCTGGTCGTACACCCAGGTCGTCGTGGAGGCGCCGACCCGGTACGACTCCAGGCTGCCGTTGGCGATCACCGTGTACGGCGAGGGCGCGGTCACCGAGATCCGGTAGCCGGCCCTGTCGCCCAGGTGGTCGTTGCAGGGGAACCAGGAGGGCGCGCCGATCGGCTGGCTGGCGACGAGCGCGCCGTCCTCCAGCTGCTCCCAGCCGAGCTCCCCCCAGTCGCGGGAGCGCACGGGCCGGGGATTGCCGACGTAGCGGACCTCGACCTCGAAGGGGCCCTCGGGCAGCACACCGGCGGGCTTGACGCGGAGCTTGCCCGCACGGTGCGTGTAGCGGGCGGGCCGGCCGCCGACGAGGACCCGGTCGAGCCGGAAGGCGCCGAGGTCGAGGCTGAACGCGGACAGGGCCCGGTCCGCCACCGCGGAGATCCGGGCCCTGCCCGACAGGCGGTTGGCCGCCGGGCGGTACTCCAGTTCCAGGTCGTAGTGGGTGACCCGGTAACCGCCGTTGCCGTGCTCGGGGAAGTAGGAGTCGGCGGACGCCTCTGCCCCGGGCGTGGCGGGGACGGCGGCCCCGCCACGCACTCGCTTGCCGTTGCTCACCCTGTGCGGGCCCCCTCTGTGTGCCAGGCGGAGATCGGGTTGCCGAGCCAGCGGGTGCCCTCGGGCACGCTCTCGCCGCGCATGACCAGCGAGGCGGGGCCGATCACGCCCCGCGCGCCGACCGTCGCGCCGGGCAGCACGATGCCGTGCGGGCCGAGGGTGGCACCCTCCCCGAGTACGACCTCGTCCATGCGCATGATCCGATCGTGGAACAGGTGTGTCTGTACCACGCAGCCGCGGCCGACGGTCGCGCCGTCCCCGATCCGGACCAGGTCCGCCTCCGGCAGCCAGTACGTCTCGCACCATACGCCGCGCCCGATCCGCGCCCCCAGGCACCTCAGCCACAGGTTCATCAGCGGGGTACCGCCGGCCGCGCCGACGAGCCACGGCACGGCCAGTACCTCGACGAAGGTGTCGGCCAGCTCGTTGCGCCACACGAACGAACTCCACAGCGGCCGTTCGCTCACCCGTACCCGCCCGACCAGCAGCCACTTCATCGCGACGGCCACCGCGCAGGCGGCCGCGCCGGCCCCCAGGAGCAGCGGCCCGCCGGCCGCCAGCGCCACGGGGTGGCCGTACCGGCCGGCCAGCGCCGCGTACCCGGCCAGTACGAGCACGGCCAGGGCGACCGCGCACATCACGGGGACGACCCGGCACAGCTCGACGGCCGCGCGGGCCAGCACGAGCCGCCGGGGCGGCGCGAAGGTCCGGATCCGGTCGCCCTCCTCGGGGACGCGGGGCAGCCTCATCGGGGGCATGCCCAGGTACGAACTGCCCGCCTTGGCACCCTTGGGCGTCGCGGAGAGGACTCCGACCAGGCCGTTCTTGGGCACCGAACGGCCGGGGGCGGTCATGCCGGAGTTGCCGAGGAAGGCCTTCTTGCCGATCCGGGCCGCGGCGATCCGCATCCAGCCGCCGCCCAGTTCGTAGCTGCCGACCATGGTGTCGTCGGCGAGGAAGGCGCCGTCGCCGACGGTGGTCATGGTGGGCAGCGCCAGCACCGTCGAGGCCTCCACGTGGCGGCCGACCTTCATGCCGAGCGCCCGCAGCCACACCGGCGTCAGCAGGCTGGCGTAGAACGGGAACAGGTGAGCGCGGGCCCGGTCCATCAGCCGCGCGGTCGTCCAGGCCTGCCAGGCGACCCGCCCGTGCACGGGGTGGTGGCCCTCGCGCAGTCCCACGCCCAGCAGCCGCACCCCGGCCAGCACGAGCAGCGCGTACGTCAGCAGCCAGGCGAGCGTCGCCAGGGGGACGGCGGCGAGCGCGGCGGGCAGCGGCGCGGCGCCGGCCCCGCGCAGGAACCGGGCGAGCACCAGCAGGGCGGGCAGCGCCGACACCGCGGGCAGCAGTTCGAGGACGAAGGAGGTCGCCTCGTACGCCACCGACCAGCGCAGCCGGCGCGGCGGCCGGGAGTCCGGCCTGCGGTGCGAGGTCTTGCCGGTGCGGACGGCGGGCACCCCGCCCCAGCGCTGCCCGGCCCGGACCGCGCCCACGACGCCGGATCCGGGGGCGATCTCGGCGCGCTTGCCGATCCGGGCCCCGGGCAGGAGCGTGCTGCGCGAGCCGACCGTGGCTCCGGCACCGACGCGGATCTTGCCGATGTGCAGCAGGTCGCCGTCGAGCCAGTGCCCGGACAGGTCGACCTCGGGCTCCACGGCGCTGCCCTTGCCGAGCTTGAGCATCCCGGTGACCGGCGGCAGCGAGTGCAGGTCGGCGCCGTCGCCGATCCTGGCGCCCAGCGCCCGGGCGTAGTGGCTCAGCCAGGCGCCGGTGAGGTGGCCGGCACCGCTGACCTGCGCAAGGCGTTCGGCGGCCCACAGGCGCAGGTGCACCCCGCCGCCGCGCGGGTAGGTGCCCGGGCGCACCCCGCGCAGCAGCAGCCGGGCGCCGCCCGCGGACACCGCGACACGTCCGGCGGGGCTGATCAGGAGCGCCCAGCCGGCCAGCACCCACCACCAGGAGACGGCGGGCACCCAGGGGAACGGGCCGGTCAGGCGGAGCGCATCGCCGATCGCGGCCGCCACGACGCCCCAGCGCAGCCCGGCCAGTGCCAGCAGCGGGAGCATCAGGACGAGCTGGGCCGCGGCGGCCCGGCGCGGCACCGGCCGTACGGGGCGCGCGGCGGCCCGGCGGGCGTCGGCCTCCTCCAGGCGCGCGGCGAGCGCCCCGAGGGTGGGGTGCTGGTAGATGTCGCCGACCGACGCGGCGGGGTGGCGGGCGCGCAGCCGGGAGACGAGGCGCGCGGCCGCCAGGCTGCCGCCGCCGAGCGCGAAGAAGTCGGCGTCGGCCCCGGTCACGGGGGCGCCGAGGATCTCGCCCCACAGTTCGGCCAGCCGGCGCTCGGTGCCGGCGAGTTCCGGGGCGGGCGTGTCGAGTCCGGGCAGCGGCCAGGGCAGTGCGGCCCGGTCGACCTTGCCCGAGGTGCGGGTGGGCAGGGTGTCGACGACGGCGAGCAGTGGGACGAGGGCGGCGGGCAGCGCCTCGCGGAGCCGGGCGAGCGCGTCGGCCTGGTCGAAGCCCCCGGTCACCGCGACGTAGCCGACCAGGATCTGGTTGCCGCCCCTGGTGGTCCGCACGGCCGCGGCCGCGCCGGCGACAGCGGGCAGCGCCTGGAGGGCGGCGTCGATCTCGCCCAGCTCGATGCGGCGGCCGCCGAGTTTGACCTGTTCGTCGGCGCGGCCGAGGAAGAGCAGTCCCTCCGGCTCCGCGCGGACGAGGTCGCCGCTGCGGTAGGCGCGGTCCCAGCCGAGGGCGGGCAGCGGGGCGTACTTCTCGGCGTCCTTGGCGGGGTCCAGGTAGCGGGCGAGGCCGACCCCGCCGATGACCAGCTCGCCGGTCGCGCCCATGGGCAGCGGTTCGCCGTGGGCGTCCACGACGGCCAGCTCCCAGCCGTCCAGGGGCAGTCCGATGCGGACCGGGCCCTCGCCGGTGAGCTGGGCGGCGCAGGCGACGACGGTGGCCTCGGTCGGGCCGTAGGTGTTCCACACCTCGCGGCCCTCGACGGCCATCCGTTCGGCCAGTTCGGGCGGACAGGCCTCACCGCCGAAGATCAGCAGGCGGACGTCGTCCAGCGCCTCGACGGGCCACAGCGCGGCGAGGGTGGGCACGGTGGAGACCACGGTGATGCCCTGCTCGACCAGCCAGGGGCCGAGGTCCACTCCGGTGCGGACCAGGGAGCGCGGCGCCGGCACCAGGCAGGCGCCGTGCCGCCACGCCAGCCACATCTCCTCGCAGGACGCGTCGAAGGCCACCGACAGCCCGGCCAGCACGCGGTCGCCGGGGCCCAGCGGTTCCTCCGCGAGAAAGAGCCGGGCCTCGGCGTCGACGAACGCGGCGGCGGAACGGTGGGTGACGGCGACGCCCTTGGGCCTGCCGGTGGAGCCGGAGGTGAAGATGATCCACGCGTCGTCGTCCGGCCCGGGGCGGCGGCCGGCGTCGCCGCGCGGCGCGGCGCACGGGGTGACCGCGAGGTGCTCGCCGATGACGGCGCAGACCTGCGCCTCGGAGAAGACCAGCCCGGCGCGTTCGTCGGGGTCCTCGGCGTCGACGGGCACATAGGCGGCGCCCGCGGCCAGCACGGCGAGGATCGCCACGTACAGGTCGGCGGTGCCCGACGGCACCCGGATGCCGACCCGGTCGCCGGCGCCGATGCCGGCCTCGGCGAGGCGGTGGCGCAGGCGCTCGGTCGCGGCGGCCAGGGCGCGGTAGCTGAGCGTCGTGGCGCCGTCGTCGACGGCGGGTGCGGTGGGGTGCGCCCGGGCGGTGGCGGCCAGGATGCCGAGCAGGGTGCGCTCGGGGGCGGCGTCCGCGGCCCGGAACAGCGCCGGGCGGGGCGGGGCGAGGACCGGGGCGGCGGTCAGGCCGCCGGTCGGATCCGCCGGCAGGGTGAACGGCGGCTCGACGAGCGTCATACAGTGCTCCCCCGCCCGGGCGACCCGGGCGTCGGCGGTGCGGCGGTCGACGCGGAGCCCACTGTGTTCCGGTCGTTCACGGCCGAGGACGTACGCATGTCGAACCCTCCACAAGCTCGGGACTGCTGCGATGCCGGTGGACCTCGTCCGGCCGGCCGGGAACCGCGGTGTCCCGGCGCACGGGGTACGGGCCCGCGAACGCGTCCACGGCCGGTGCGGCCGCCTGCGGCGGCCGTCCCGAACCGGACGGCGGCCGGGCTCGCACCTGACGTCACATTTGGCGAACAGGGAGTTTACCGGTCGTTATTCGGACGTGCCCGCCGAAAAGGAGTCGCGTGGCAGGTCTCACAGCACCGGGCCCGCCCTGACGCACCCTCAATCCGCCCTCGCACGGGTGTGCGAAAGGCCGCCGGCCGGAAGCCCCCGGGAGCCCGCCCCACGGGGCGCGCGTCCGTTCACGGATCTTCTCCGGTCGTCGGGCCGCCTTCCGCGCGCCGCCCGTAGCGCCTCGACCGGTCGAGGCCCGATCCGCGAATGCGGGAAGACCCTGTGCGACACGCACCGCGGAACGGACGGACCCCACCCCGGCACGCGCCGCCGCCTGCTGATGGGCGCGGGAGTGGCGGGGCGGCCGTGGCGGGACCGACCGCCGCCGCGACCCCTCAGGCGGCCGCGAACTGCAGTGGTGCGTCCACCCCGTCGACCCCGGCACCTCCGTCACCGACTGGGGCCACGAACTCCCCCCGGGCACCTGGTGGCACGTCGCCGTCGTCAGCGACGGACGCCGCACCACCCTGCACGTCGACGGCTGCCCCGCCGCCCGCGACCCCGCCACCAGGGCCACCGGCCTGACCACCCTCGGCATGCCTGGATGCTGGGCGGCTACGAGTACGGCGGCCGGCTCGACCAGCTGCTGCACGGCTGGATCGGCGACGTGCGGATCTGCGACCGGGCCCTGTCTCCAGGGCAGTTCATGAACCCCTGAGCGGGGCATTGATCGGCGCACCGTCACATCACGCCGGAGGACGGGCGCTTCCGGGCAGCTCCGGCGTGACAGCGGTCGGTCCAGGCGGGATCTCGTGCAGATGCGATCCCGTCTGGCGGGCCGGCGGCACGCACTCCTAACCTCGGCAACCCGGAAACCAGGGGGTGAGGATCGGTGCCTGCCGCGGATGTGCGGGTCGTTCCGGTGCAGCGGATGCGGCCCGGCGACCACGCGTTCGTCAGTTACGACGGCGACGACACACGCTGGGACGTCCTGTCGGCGTTCACGCGGCTCGGACTCGCGGCCGGCGAGCGGGTGATGGTCTTCCCGGCTCCCGGGGTGCCCGAGGGCGAGGTGCTGGCGCACCTGGCGGCCGCCGACGGCGGCGGGGGCGGCGGGGGCGCGGACGCGTGGGTGGAGTCGGCGCGGCGGCGCGGCCAGCTGGTGCTGAGCAGCATGCGGGCGCTGATCCGCCCGGACCGCGAGTTCACGGCGGTACGGCAGCAGGGCCGGCTCGCGGAGGAGACGGAGCGCGCGGTCCGGGACGGGTACGCGGGCCTGCGGGCCTACATCGACATGCACTGGGTGCGCGACATGGGCGCGCCCATCGACATGATGATGCACCGCGAGAGCCACGCGGACCATCTCTTCGCCGGGCGGCCGTACGCGGAGATCTGCGCCTACGACCGCAGGTGGTTCACCGGGGACGTGCTGGACACGATGGCGGAGGCGCATCCCCGCAATCTGCTGACCCGGCTCGGTGCGCTCTACGCGACGCACACCGACGGTCTGCTGCGCCTGCTGGGCGAGGCCGACCACAGTACACGGGAGCGGTTCCGCGCCGTGGTCGAGCACGCGCTGCGGCACACCGCCAACGGCGGACGGCTCGCACTGGCCCTGCGCGACCTGCACTTCCTCGACATCGGATGCGCCATGGAGCTGCTGTCCCTGGCGGCCGCCGCCGGGAGCCGGGGAGTACACGTGGAGGTCCGCTGCTCGGCCTTCCACATCACGCTGCTGCGCAGGCTCGGGGCGGCGTCCGTGCCGGGGCTGGTGCTGATCGGGGTGAGCGGCTGATGCTGGAGGAGTTGCGCGAACCGTCCGCCGGTGATCCGGCCGCCGACGGCTGCTGGCTGGAACGCGACTTCGCGGAGGGCGACCTGCCCAGGCTGCGGGTCCTGGCGGAGGAGTTCGCGGTGTGGGCGGGGCTTCCGGCCCCGCGCCGCGGCGAGTTCGTCCTCGCCGTGAACGAGGTGGCGTCGAACGCGATCACGCACGGCGGCGGCCGGGGCCGAATGATGCTGCGGAGAACCGACGGAGAAGTGCAGTGCCGGGTCACCGACTCCGGCCCCGGCTTCAGCGTCGCCGTCATCCCCGAGCTCCTGCCCGGCCTCGACTCCCACTGCGGCCGGGGGCTGTGGCTGGCCCGCCTGGTCACCGACCGCCTCACGGTCGGTGCGGGCGCCGTCGGCGCGGTCGTCACCCTGGCGATGGCGCTGGGCTGATCCCGGGCGCCTCGCGGCCCCGGGGTTCGGCCTGTCCGTGCTCGCCCCTTGCCCTGCCCCGGATCGCACCGGGCGCCCGGAGCGGACGGCAGCGCGAAGGCCCGGCGCGGTGGTGCGCCGGCGCACGCGGGGCCGAACGGCCCGCCGCGTCACGGGAGGTCGGGGAGGCTGCCCGCCGGGGGCAGGTGGATCCAGCCCTCGACGGCGGCGGCGCGGGTCTGCTCGGGACCGGCCGGGCCCCGGGTGAGCCCGCGCTGGACGGCCCGGGCGGCAAGGGCGGCGACCAGCGCGTCGAAGGCGTGCTCGCTGCCGTCGTACGCGGCCCGCTCGGCCGGACCGCAGCGCAGCCAGGGCGCGGCCGCGCACAGTTCCGCCGTCGACCGTTCGGGGCCGAGGCCCCAGCGCCTGCGGGACGCCGCCGGGTACACCTCGGCGATCCGCCCGGAGCCGTCGCGGGCCACCGGCCGGTCGCGTGCGGCGAGTTCGTCGGCGAGGTGGGCCCATCGGGCGGCCGTGGCGCCCAGCCGGTCGAAGGCCACGGACAGCGGCCACCGGCCGCCGAGTTCCTCGTGGGCGAGGATGTCGGTGCGGCGGTGGCGCAGGGTCGCCCGGTGCGCGGAGCTGTCGGTGCCCCGCCCGGGCCAGGGCGTGCCCGCCGCGTGCGCGGCGACGGCCTCGACGAAGGGGACCGGCCAGCCGAAGGGGCAGTCCACTCCGGCGCGTTCCCCCGGTTTTAGGCCGCCGAGCAGGTCGATCAGCGCCTCGTCGGCGCACCCGAGCAGCGGCGGGGCGACGACGGCCGTGCCGTCGCCGGGCCAGGTGACGACCGCGACCGCGGTGGTGCGCGGGCTCGCGGCCAGGTCGATCCCGAGAGTGCGCATGGGGTCCATCATCCCCGCCGGGCGGGGGGTGCACCGCGCGGGCGGGCTGAACGCTCCGGCGCCGGTGTGCGTATCCCCTTCCGTACCGCACAGCAGCCAATGGTGAGGACCGGCCGATGAACAGTCAGAGCAACGTCCCCTTCCAGGGCCTTCAAGCACTCCCCGACGGGGAGGCGGAACTGCCGCTCGTCGTGCATCTGCGGTGGGAGGACCTCGCGGCGCTCGGCCGTGAGGCGAGCCGGCTGGCGGTGCGGCTGCAGCGGCCGGTGAGCCTCGACGAGGCGGCCGGGCACCACCTGCGGACCCGCTTCGGGGTGAGCCACGCGCCGGACAAGGACGAGCAGGCCAAGACCGAGACGAGCCGTGCGGTCACCGCGGCGGTGCCCTCCGCTGCCCCGATGGCGATCGCCCCGGGCGGCACGCAGCAGTCCGGCGGTGCCCACGCGGCGCCCGCCCACACCGGCGCGCACACCGGCGCCCACACGCCGGCGCACACCACCGCCCCGGCGACCGGCACGGGCCTCGCGCAGGGACGGCAGCCCGACTACCCCGGCAAGCTGGCTCCGCTCGGCGGCCGGAACGTGGTGGAGCAGCCGACGAGCGCCGCCGGGTGACCGAGGCGGTACCCGGGCGGGCTTCCGGGCCCGTTCACATCTGAGCCAGCCTGCGCCCCACCTCCCGCAGATGGGCGCGGAGCGCGGCCGGGGTGTCCGCGTCGAGGACGACGGGGAGTCCGGCCAGGGCGACGAGGTCGTGCGTGATCAGGTCGACGGAGTCCGCGCCGAAGGTCACCCGGCAGGTCTCCCCGTCCACCGGTGTCACCCGCCCGGGAAGCGGCGCGGGCAGCCGGGCCAGCACCTCTGCAGCGGGAGCGCCGACCGTGGCGGCGGCCGTGTGGCGGTAGGGGGCGGCGGTGAGCGTGCCGGCGAGGTACGCGGCAGGGTCGGTGTCCGGGCCGCCGGGAAGTTCGCGCGGGGTGAAGCGGCGGTGCGCGGGCGCGGGGCCGGTGAGCCGGTCGAGCCGGAAGACCCGCCAGCCGTCGCGGTCGGTGTCGTAGGCGATGACGTACCAGCGGCCGTACGCGGTGGCGAGGCTGTGCGGTTCGGCACGGCGCCGCTCCGGGGCGGCGGCGTCGCGGCCCCGGTAGTCGAAGGTCACCGCCTCGTGGTCGCGGCACGCGGCGGCGAGGAGGGCCAGCGTGTCCGGATCGGCCTCCGGCGCACGCCGCCCGACCGGGACGCGTACGGTCGCCGCGCCGACGGCGGCGACCCGGGCCCGCAGGCGCGCGGGGAGCACCTGCTCCAGCTTGACCAGGGCGCGGACCGACGTCTCCTCGATGCCCGCCACGCCTCCGCCTGACGCGGCCGTGCGCAGCCCGACGGCGACGGCGACCGCCTCGTCGTCGTCCAGCAGCAGCGGGGGCAGGTCGCGGCCGGAGGCGAGCCGGTAGCCGCCCGCCGTGCCCGTGGTGCCGTGCACGGGGTAGCCCAGGTCGCGCAGCCGGTCGATGTCGCGGCGCACGGTGCGGCCGGTCACGCCGAGCCGGTCGGCGAGCTCGGCGCCGGACCACGCGCGGCGGCTCTGCAGCAGCGAGAGCAGCCGCAGCATGCGGGCGGGCATCGTCGGGCGGTCCGTCGTCACGCGCCCAGATTTCCACAGCCTGAGGACAAGTTGTGTCCTAAAGGGCCCCTAGCGTCGCCCCCATGACGACGAACACGTACAAGGACACACGGATCACCCCCGGCGACGCGGCGTACGACGCCGAGCGCTCCGGCTTCCAGACCGCGCAGCGCCACCGCCCCGATCTGATCGTCGCCGCCGGGTCGGCCGAGGACGTCCGGGCCGCCGTGGCCCACGCGGCCGCCCGCGGGCTGCCGGTCGCCGTGCAGGCCACCGGGCACGGCCTGTCCGTCGCCGCCGACCGGGGCGCGCTGATCAGCACCCGCCGCATGCGCGCGGTGCGCGTGGACCCCGCCGCGCGCACCGCCCACGTCGCGGCGGGCGCCCGCTGGGCGGAGGTCATCGCGGCGGCCGCGCCCTTCGGACTGGCTCCGCCGAGCGGTTCCTCGCCGGACGTGGGGGCGGTCGGCTACACGCTCGGCGGCGGACTGGGGCTGACGGCACGCCAGTACGGCTGGGCCTGCGACCATGTGCGGGCCTTCGACGTCGTCACGGCGGACGGCCGGGCCCGGCACGTCACGGCGCGGACCGAGCCGGAGCTGTTCTGGGCGCTGCGCGGCGGCGGCCACGGCCTCTGCGTCGTCACGGGCATGGAGATCGGCCTGCTGCCGGTGGCGTCGCTGTACGGCGGGCAGTTGGTCTTCCCGGCCGAGGCGACGGAGTCGGTGCTGGAGGCGTACCTGCGCTGGACGGAGGACGTGCCCGAGGAGCTGACGTCCTCCGTGGCGCTTGTCCCGGCCGGGCCCGGCGGACGGCACCTCGCCTCGGTGCGCATCGCCTTCAACGGCCCCGCGGCCGAGGGCGAACGCCTCGTGGCGCCGTTGCGCGCGACAGGGCCGCGGACGGCCGACGTCCTGCGGCTCATGCCGTACGCCGAGTCGGGCGCCGTCCACCGCGACCCGTCGCAGCCGCACGCCTATGCCGCGGACAACGCCGTGCTCCGGGACGTCGACGCGGCCGCCCTGCGCCGGGTCCTCGCGGCCGCCGCCGGCACCGTCGTCGACCTGCGCCACCTCGGGGGCGCACTCGCCCGGCCGCCCGCCGTACCGGGCGCGACCGGCCACCGCGACGGGCGGTTCCTGCTGCGGGTCATCTCGGCGGCCGGACCGGACATGGAGCCGGTCCGGGCGGTGCAGCGCGGCGTCCTCGCCGAGGTGGCCGGACGGACGGCGGGCCGCTGCCTGACCTTCGTCTACGGCGACGGGGCGGGCGCGACGCCCGCCCAGTTCAGCTCCGGCCACCCGGCACCGGACCTCGACCGCCTCACCCGCCTGAAGGCCGCCCTCGACCCCGGCGACCTCTTCCGCTTCAACCGCGGGGTACGGCCGGCGGGTCAGCCCGCGACACGGAAGCCGAACGCCGTGTAGGTGCGCGCCGGCAGCCCGACCCTGGCCGGCCGAAGCTGGTCGATGCCGTCGTCGAGCAGAGCGCGGGCGCGGCACCCGGCAGGAACCAGGCGGCGCCCTCGGGGTCGTTCTCCCCGTCGGCGCCGACGGGGAGGTCGGCGCGGCCGTCGCGGTTGCCGGTGTTCCTGTGACCGCCCCGGCGCACCGCCGGCGCCGGGCCACGGGGTCCGGTGCCCGCGACCGCGAGGCGGCGGGTGCCCCTGCGCGGGGCGCCCGGGGAAGGGGGAAACGGCGCGGACGTCGGCGACCGACGCCGCGGCCGGCTATCCGCTCTGCAGTGCCTCCAGTTCCGCGACCCAGCGGCCGAGGGCGTCGCGGACGCGGTCGGCGTGCTCCGCCGGGTAGCCCCGCGGACCGCACTCGACCACGAGGATCAGGCCCAGGTAGACGCGGTAGAGCGCCAGCCGGTGCAGCGTCGGCGGCCCGAAGTCCATGGTGCCGCCCGCCTCGTGGTAGCCGATGACGAGGTCGCTGCCGGGGCCGGTGTCGCCGCCGAGGGAGAGCGAGACGAGTTCGGCCACCGGGTCGCCCCAGAAGGCCCGTTCGTGCAGTCGCCGACGTCGTCCCACAGCAGATCCGGCATGCCGCTCATCCTCGCGGCCGGGCGGCCGCGCCGCACCCGGATTCCGGGGGCGCGAGGGTACACCCGTCACGCCCGGTACCGCAACCCCTACGCGCATGCTCTGTTCCCGGGCCACTTTCATATGGCAATCTCATCTTCGCGTCGTACGCTCAGGCCGCACATTCCCCACCCCTGCCTCCTCCCCCACGCTCCTCAGGACCGACGAAGAGAAGACCGCCGTGGCGTCCCTGCCCCTCACCCTGGCGGCTCGACTGCTGCCCACCGCCATACTGGCCATCGTCGGCTGGACGATGGCCTCCTCGTCCCACGAGGACGCCGGCCGCACGTCGGCGAACGGATCCCAGACCGGCTCCGCCGCGCCCTCCGGGTCGGACTCCGGTTCGGGTCCTGACGCCGGCTCCGGTGCCGGCAACTCCAAGGACGCGCCCGCCACTTACGCGAAGCCGCCCGCGCCGTGCACCGCGATCAGGGCGGCGACGATCAAGAAGCTGGTGCCGGAGGCCAAGACGGCCGGCAAGCAGCTGTCCCTCACCGACCCCTCGCACCGGACGGGCTGCTCGTGGAACGCCCTCAAGGGCTTCGACTACCGGTGGCTCGACGTGACCTTCGAGGTCTCCACGACCAGCGGCGGCCAGGACGGCGAGGCGGCGGCGAAGGCCTCCTACAAGCGGCTGAAGAAGGCGACCGAGGCGTCCGGCATCGGCGACGAGGCCTCCGTGTCCGTGGAGCTGACGACCGAGGACAAGCAGCAGACCCGCGAGGCGGTCGTGGTCTTCCGCAAGGGCAACGCGGTCGTGACCGTCACCTACAACGGCAGCGACTTCGAGTCCAAGAAGGCACCGGCCGACTCCGAGCTCCGCGACGGCGCCCTGACCGTGGCCAAGGACGCGCTGGCCGGCCTGGGCCCCGGCACGAACGTCGAGGGCGATCAGAGCGCCTAGGTCAGCCCTCGGGCACCACGTCCCCGTGGAGCCGGCGGCGCAGCGACCTGCTCAGGAGCGGCATGAGCGCGTGCGTCAGCAGGGGGGAGATGACGCCGGGGAAGACCAGCGCCCGCAGCGGCACCGGCCGGACAGCCGCGGCGTGACCAGCCGGTTGAGCAGCAGTGGGAACGGATAGACCGCGCAGCCGGTGACCAGCGCCGTCTTCCAGCGAGGCGGCGCCGAGGCATCGGCCCCGGGCAGGTGGAACCAGGTCTCCATGTCCGTGGTGCGCCGGCCTTCGTGCGGCTCGACGGCGAAGTCCGCCGCCTCGCGCCGCCACCGGGCCGTTTCGGGCGAGGCCGGCCACCGCGTCAGACGCTCCGGATCGGTCCGGCGGAGCACGGCGTGGTGGTCGCGGCCGCCGCTGGCGGGGCGGAGCCAGGGGTCCTCGTCGGTGGACTCGACGACGGTGACCCGGGCCCGGCCGTCGAAGTGGGCGGCCAGGGCGGCGCCCACGTCACGGCCCCCGACGTGCGGCGCGATGACCGCCAGGACGTTCTTCGGCTCCATGCGTCGTCGCTCCCTTGCGCGCGGCCGGCGACCGCTGCCGATCACTTCACGGTGGCGGCCGGCCGCATCAGGGCGCGACGGCCGTCAGATACCGCTGGACGGTGGGCGCCAGCCAGGCGACGAACTCCTCGCGCGCCACCGCCTCGGCGGGCGGGAAGCACAGCACGTACCGGCTGACGGCCATGCCGAGGATCTGCGAGGCCACGAGCACGGCGCGTTCCGCGGCCCGGCCGGGTTCCGGATCGGGGCACACGGCGGCGGCGACCGTTGCGAGCTGCCGCTGCAGGATCGACCGCATCCGCTCGGCGCCGGCCGGGTTGGTGACGCCGACGCGCAGCAGCGCGGTCAGCGCCTCGTCCTCCTCCCAGCGCTCCAGGAAGTGCGCGACGAGGACGGCACCGAGGTCCTCGGTCGCGACCGCGGTCATGTCGGGCATGCGCAGGTCGAACTCGGAGGCGGCGGCGAAGAGCCCCTCCTTGTTGCCGTAGTAGCGCATGACCACCGCGGGGTCGATGCCGGCGTCCTTCGCGATGGCGCGGATGGTCGCGCGTTCGTAGCCGTCGGCGGCGAAGCGGTCGCGCGGCGGCCCCGCAGACCCGCGCGCCGTCCGCACCACCCGTGCCGACGGCGGCCGCACCACGCTGCTCGTCCGCCCCGACGGCTACATCGCCTGGGCCGCAGGACCCGTCTGACGCCCTCGGCCTGGTCGCCCTGCGGTGCGGCGTCCACGCCGCGCTGTCGCCGGCGGGACTGGCGCCCACCTCCGCCGCCGGCCATCTGGCCCTCGCCGCGGCGATGGGGACGGCGACGGTGTCCCTGCTGTGGTTCACCCACCGGACCGCCCTGCGGGCGCTCCGCGGCGCCGCGCCTATGCTGCAGTCGTAGGCGGGCACTCGCCCCTCCCGACCTCCCGACCGGCGAAAGGCAGCACGACCATGAGCCCCCGTACCGCAGTCGTGACCGGCGCCAGCAGCGGCATCGGCGCCGCCACCGCCCGCAGGCTCGCCGAAGCCGGCTACCACGTCGTGCTCACCGCCCGCCGCGCCGACCGCCTGGAGGCGCTCGCCAAGGAGATCACCGCCGCGGGCCACTCCGCCGCCGCCGTCGCGCTGGATGTCACCGACCGCGCCGCCGTCGACGCCCTCGCCGCCACGCTCGACCGGGTCGACGTCCTGTTCGCCAACGCGGGGGGCGCCCTCGGCGTGGACCCGGTCGCGACCGCGGACCCCGAGGAGTGGCGCGCGATGTACGAGGTCAACGTCCTCGGCGTGCTCCACACCGTCCAGGCGTTCCTGCCCCGGCTGATCGCCTCCGGCGACGGCACGGTGGTCGTGCTCTCCTCCACCGCCGCCTTCACCCCGTACGAGGGCGGCGGCGGCTACGTCGCGGCCAAGCACGGCACCCACGCCCTCGCCGGCACGCTCCGCCTGGAGCTGCTGGGCGAGCCGGTCCGGGTGGTGGAGATCGCGCCCGGCATGGTGAAGACCGAGGGCTTCGCCGTCACCCGCTTCCACGGCGACGAGGAGAAGGCCGCCGCCGTCTACGCCGGTGTGGCCGAACCCCTGACCGCCGAGGACATCGCCGACACGGTCACCTGGGCGGTCACCCGCCCCTCCCACGTCAACGTCGACCTGCTGGTCGTCCGCCCCCGCGCCCAGGCCGCCCAGCACCGGGTGCACCGGGAGCCGTAGCCGCCCCGGCTGCTCGCGCCGGACGGGCGTGCACCGCACCGGTCCACGCCCGTCCCTGCTCAGCCCTTGACGCAGACGACCTGCTTCAGCTTCGCGACGACCTCGACGAGGTCCCGCTGCTGCTCCATCACCTGCTCGATCGGCTTGTACGCGCCCGGGATCTCGTCCACCACACCCGAGTCCTTGCGGCACTCGACGCCCTGGGTCTGCTCCTCCAGGTCCCGCGTGGAGAACCGCTTCTTCGCCGCGTTGCGGCTCATCCTGCGGCCCGCGCCGTGCGAGGCGGAGTTGAAGGCGGCGGGGTTGCCGAGGCCGCGGACGATGTAGGAACCGGTGCCCATGGAGCCCGGGATGATCCCGTGGTCGCCGCTGCCCGCCTTGATCGCGCCCTTGCGGGTGACCAGCAGATCCATGCCCTCGTAGCTCTCCTCCGCCACGTAGTTGTGGTGGCAGGAGATGATCTCGTCGAACGTGACCTTGGCCTTGCGGAACTCGCGCCGCAGCACTTCCTGGAACAGGGCCATCATGATCGCGCGGTTGCGCTTCGCGTAGTCCTGCGCCCAGAACAGGTCGCGCCGGTAGGCCGCCATCTGCGGGGTGTCCGCGATGAAGACGGCCAGGTCGCGGTCGACCAGGCCCTGGTTGTGCGACAGCTTCTGGGCCTCGCCGATGTGGTACTCGGCGAGTTCCTTGCCGATGTTGCGGGAGCCGGAGTGCAGCATCAGCCAGACGGCGCCCTCCTCGTCGAGGCAGACCTCGATGAAGTGGTTGCCCGAGCCGAGCGTGCCCATCTGCTTCGTCGCCCGCTCGTGCCGGAACCTGACGGGCTCGGCGATGTCGTCGAAACCGTCCCAGAAACCGTCCCAGCCGGCCGCCGAAAGGCCGTACAGCCGGGCCGGGTCGACGGCCTCGCCGTGCATCCCGCGGCCGACCGGGATGGCCTGCTCGATCTTGGAGCGGAGCCGGGAGAGGTCACCGGGCAGGTCGTTCGCGGTGAGCGAGGTCCGGACCGCGCTCATTCCGCAGCCGATGTCCACGCCGACCGCGGCCGGGCAGACCGCACCGCGCATCGCGATCACCGAGCCGACCGTGGCGCCCTTGCCGAAGTGGACGTCGGGCATGACGGCGAGACCCTTGATCCACGGCAGGGAGGAGACATTGCGCAGTTGCTGCATCGCGACGCCCTCGACCGCGGCCGGGTCGGTCCACATGCGGATCGGCACCCGCACTCCGGGCACTTCTGTGTACGACATCTCGATCCCCCTGGGTCGAACGGTGAAATCCATCAAAGAAACACAGACAACACGTCTTAATGGAATGCGAAATAAAGGGCGAAGTCAGCCATACAGCCCCATGATCCGGCGACGGCCGCAGCGCGTGCGGTAGACATTGTGTCTACCCGTCGCCTACCCGTGCCAAGGGATTTACGCGGGCGCCGGACCACCGCCGGAGGAAGGGGCCAGCTCAGTGCAGCCAACGGGAGACCGCGTCCACCGGGTGCGGGGTCTGCTGGCCGGAGCGTGCTCGACCGCGCTCGCCGTCGCCGCACTGACCGGGTGCAGCGGATCCGGTGGCTCCGGGGACGGCGCGCGCAACGGCGACGCCGCCGACGGCAGGCAGACGGTCGCCGCGGCCCCGCCGGGCCGGTACCGCGTGCTGCCCGAGCCGTGCGGTTCGGTCGCCCCGGAGACGCTCAAGAAGTTCGTCCCGGACGCCGACGACTACGCGGGCGAGGCGACCGTGACGTTCGACACGGACCGCAAGGTCGGCTGCGAGTGGACGGGCCGCACCGATCTCGGCAACCGCTACCTCCACATCGACCTCGAGCGCGTGGTGTCGTACGACACATCGGTCAGCGACGAGAACCAGGCCGCGGCCGACTACGACACCCGGGCCGCCGCGGCCCACATCCCCACCACCGCGGCACCGGCCGGGGCCTCCGACTCCCCCTCTAACACCCCCGGTTCGCCCACGTCAGAGGGGGCGAGCCCGTCCGGATCGGGGGCCCCCTCCCCCTCCGCGCCGGCCACCGGCGACACCTCCCCGCGCGCCCTGGACGACCTCGGCGACGGGGCCTTCCTCGACGACGTCCTCAAGACCCAGGACTCCGGGATCCACCGCGACATCACCGTCGTCTTCCGCATGGCGAACGTCCTGGTCACCGTTGAACTCTCACAGTGGTCGACGGACAAATCGGTCGAACCACCCAGCGAGGAACTGCAGCTGGGCGCCCGCCGGGTGGCGGCGGAGCTGGCAGATCAACTCGACGAATGAGGCGAACCGCGTAGTCTGGCCGTTTGTGCCATGACATGACACGCAACGAAATGAGCGAAGGATCCATGCACCGAACAGCCCCGCACCTCGCCCGCCTGCTTGCGGGCGCGGCCGTGCCGGTGATGCTCGTCGCCGGCTGCTCCTCCGGCTCGGACTCGTCGAAGGACGACGCGCAGAAGGCGGCCGCCGCCTCGGCCCCCGCGTCGAAGTCCGCGTCACCGTCGACCGGTATCGCCCCCGCCAAGTACACGCAACTCCCCGACCCCTGCCGGGTCATCGACGCGAAGACCGTCAAGTCCCTGGTGCCCAAGGCGAAGAAGCCGGCGGGCACGCCCGCGCGCTCCGCCGAGCACGACGAGCGCGGCGGCTGCTCCTGGAACGGCCTGGACGGCTACCAGTACCGCTGGCTGGACGTCTCCCTCCAGCGCTACGACTCGGTCGCCGGCCTCGGCTCGGCCGAGGAGCAGGCGAAGAAGCGCTACGCCGAGCAGGTCGCCGAGGCCGGTTCCGCCGAGGGCGCCAAGAGCCAGCCCGTATCGGTGAACGGGGTGTGGGACGCGGGCACCGCGGTGACCTCGGTGACGAAGAAGGACAAGGAGGAGTACCGGGACGTCACGGTCGTCGCCCGCACCGGGAACGCCGTGCTGGTGCTCACCTACAACGGTGCCGGCCTGGAGGACGCGAAGACCCCGGCCGAGTCGGGTCTGCGCGCGGACGCGCTGACGGCGGCCAAGCAGGCGGCGGCCTCGGTGGCGGCGGCGAACGCGTAACAACTGCATTATCCGCTGTACCGATTCACCACGTTTGGGCAACCTGCCCGTTGACCCGTGTGGCAGGCTTGGCAGGCTAGTTTCCGAGCCTGGGAGGGTCGCGGGTGTCCGCGATACGTATGAACCGGACGCACCGGATCCTGATCGGTGTGGTCGTCACAGGCGCGGTGGTCATCGCCGCGATCGGCTTCGCGGGCTCCTACGCGGCCGTGCGCGAGCTGGCCCTGCGCAAGGGCTTCGGCTGGTTCGCCAACGTCTTCCCGATCGGCATCGACGCCGGGATCGTGGTCCTGCTCGCGCTGGACCTGCTGCTGACCTGGCTGCGCATCCCGTTCCCGCTGCTGCGCCAGACGGCGTGGCTGCTGACGGCGGCGACGATCGCCTTCAACGGCGCGGCGGCCTGGCCCGATCCGCTCGGTGTCGGGATGCACGGCATCATCCCGATCCTCTTCGTCGTCTCGGTGGAGGCGGCCCGGCACGCGATCGGCCGGGTCGCCGACATCACCGCCGACAAGCACATGGAGTCGGTGCGCCTCGCACGCTGGCTGCTGGCCCCCTTCGCGACCTTCCGCCTGTGGCGGCGCATGAAGCTGTGGGAGCTGCGCTCCTACGACGAGGTCATCCGGGTCGAGCAGGAACGTCTCGTCTACCGGGCCCGGCTGCGGGCCCGGTACGGCCGCGCCTGGCGCCGCAAGGCCCCGGTCGAGTCCCTGATGCCGCTGAAGCTCGCCCGGTACGGGGTGCCGATGGAGCAGACCGCCGCCGTCGGGCTCGCCGCGGCCGGCATCGACCTCCCGGCCCCGGCGCCCGCCGCGCTGCCCGCGCCCGAGGCCGTCCAGGCCCCGGTCCCGGCGCCCGCTCCGCCGTTCGCCGCGGAACCGGCCCCGGCGCCCGAGCCCGCACCGGCCCCCGAACCGTTCCCGGCACAGGCACAGGCACAGGCACAGGCACAGGCGCCGGAACCGGAGCCGTATCAGGCCCCCGCTCCCGCCCCGGCGGTCGAGCCCATCACCGCGCCGGTCGGCGCGGGCAACCGCCGCCGTGCCCTCGCCGACGGCAACGGCGTGATCCCCACCCCGCGTGTCGAGTACGCCCCGGAACCCGAACCGGACTACTACCCCGAGCCGGAGCCCGAGCCCGAGCCCGTCGGCGACGAGACCTCCCGCGAGGAGATCTACGACCGCGCCTTCCGGGCGTACCACCAGCAGTTCGGCAACTTCCCCAACGCCCGCCAGTTCGGACTCATCCTGCAGGACCGGTACGGCATCTCCAGCCCCAACGGCGGCCCGCTCAGCGAGAGCACGCTGCGCCCCTACGTCCGCGAGCTGCGGCGCCGGCTCGAACTCGACGGCCAGTACGCGTCGTAGGGCCCCTCAGCCGGCGGCGGGGGCCAGCGAGGCGACCAGGTCAGGCGCCGACAGCAGCCGCACCTTCGCCGCGTCGAGGGCCGCCGGGTGCAGGGCGAACACCTCGCCGCCCGCGGGTACGGCGACGTCACCGCGCAGCAGGTACGCCAGCCGCGCCGTGTCCGGTGCCGCGCCGTCGGCCGGGTCGGCGTCGGGCGTCCCGATCCGGGCGGCGAACTCCGCCACGGCCTCGGCGCCGCGGCGCCGGTAGGCGGTGGCGGAGCCGTCCGCGTGCCGCACCAGTACCGTCGCGGCACGCGCCGCGGCCTGCCACACGGCGAGTTCCCCGAGGCCGACGCGGGCCCCGGAGGCGAACAGCCCGGTCAGGCCCCTGCCGAGCGCGGCGAGGTCGTCGCCGTGCCGCGCCACGGAGTGGTCGGTGCCGGTGACGCCCTTGACCACGTCGAGCCACCGCATCGTGCGGGCCGCCACGTCGATCACCAGCGGCACGCTCGCCCGGGCCCGTCCGGTCAGGTCGTAGCGCTGCTCCACGGCGCGGGCGTCGAAGACGGGCCCGCTGTCCCCCGGCCGATCGCGCGCCATGAGCCCGGCGAAGGCCTCCGCCAGGTCCTCGAAGGGGACGTTGTTGTACGAGAAGACCACCGCGACCAGGTGGCGGACCCCGGCGGACGCCAGCTTCTCCAGGTCGAGGTCGACGAACTCACTGGCGCCCTGCGGCGCCGGGGCGCTGGTGAGGTCGCCGGAGTGCACCGCGGCGTCCTCCGCGAACCGCAGGCGTGTGTAGTCGCAGTGGCCGACCGGGTTCCACTCCGCGTCGAACAGGGCGGTGGACAGGTCGAGATCGGTCCGCCCGGACCGCTCGCTCTCCATCCAGTGCAGGAACAGCCGGACCGTCCTCCCGTCCGGCACGGGCAGTTCGCTGCCGCGCGGCAGGGTGATCAGCGCGCGCGAGGCGGTGCGCTCGGTGAACGGCGCGATCAGGCCGTCCAGGCCCGCGTCCACGACGGCGACGTCGACCGCCTCCCGTTCCGCCGCCCGCCGCAGCACCTCGGCGTGGAGCACGGCCACGGCCTTCTCGACCACGCCGGCCGCGATCGGCAGCCGGTCGTCGTCGGCCAGGTGCGCCTTGGCGCTGCCGCCCTTCGGGAAGAACACCCGGATGCCGGCGGCGTGCGGACGGCTGCGGATCTCCCCGAGCGCGGACAGCAGCACCGCGGGCGACACCCGGGGCACCGCCGTCTCCAGCGCCGACAGCACGACGCCCGCCTCCGCGGGCTCGGAGAGCCGCAGCAGGTGGTCGAGCCGGCGTACGAACTCGCCCGGCCGCTGGGCCAGCAGCGCGACCGCCGCCGGTACGTCCATGGCGTTCAGCGCGGCCTCGACCCGGCCCGCCCAGCCGCGCACCCGGACCGTCGTCCCGGTCGCGTCGATCCGCGCCGCGCCGCCGGCCGCCGTCCGCAGGGTCGCGGTGAGCGCGTCGCCGTCCGCGAGCCTGGTGTCGCGCAACGCCGCGACGGCGAGGGCCGCCCGCGGGAAGCGGCCCGCGTGCTCGAAGGGGTGCAGCAGCTCCGCGGCCCGCAGCCACGCGTGCCGGTGCCGTCGCATGTCCTGTGCCGCCTGGTCCGGCGCGAGTCCGTCGAGTACGCCGAGCAGGGCGCGCCGCAGCGGGCGCGGCACGGCGCCGAAACGCGGCAGGTCCACCAGGCCCGGGTCGCCGCCCGAGCGCACGGCGAGCAGTCGCAGGACGTCCGTCGCGGTGTCGACGCGGGCCGCCACGGCCGGCACGCCCGTCGCGTACGCGGCGGGATCCGCCAGCAGCCATGCCAGGACCCGGGCCTTGGTCTCCCGGCCGGGAATCTGCTCCGGCAGCCAGGACAGCTCGGCCCGGTCACGGGTCTCCAGCAGCACCAGGAGGTCCTCGGCGTCCTGCGGGCCCAGCGCCCCGGTACGGGCGAGGAGCCCGCGGATCTCCTGCGCGGCGTCCGCGTCCCGGGCCGCGAGGTCACCGCCGTGGTGCAGCATGCGCAGCCGCTCGGGCAGGACCCGCCGGAGGCCGCCGAGGCGGCGCGGACGGCGCGGCCGCAGAAAGGGGTCGTCCGCGTCGATCCGCCCGTGGCAGACCGGGCACGCGGAGAAGTCCGCGCCGTCGAAGCAGGAGCGGCACACCAGGTGGGCACAGGGCGAGACGGCGTGGACGCTGCCCTCGGTGCCGCACAGCACGCACGGCTGCTCGGGGTGCTGGAAGAGCACGGTGAGGACGCGGTCGACGTAGAAGGCGAAGGTGTCCCGCGGAGTGCTCGCGGGGAAGTCGCGGAACAGCGGCTCGTGGGGCCGGTCCGCGCCCAGTGCCCGGTCGATGTCGGCCAGCAGCACACGGCCCGCCTCCGCCAGCGCCGCCTCGCCCCGCCCGGCGAGCGCGGCCCGCAGGGCGGGGGCCATCAGGTGTCCGCGGTCGAGCAGATCCGCCTCCAGCAGCGCCACGCCCGCGGCGGCGCCGAACGACGACTCCTCCGGGGCGGCCGGCAGGTAGACGGCTCCGCGGCGGGAGAGCAGGACGGCCGCGAGTGTGCGCGGAGCGGTCGAGGTGGCTGCGGTCGTGGCCGTGGACATCCTTGTGTCTCCCCCTGGTCGATGTACGGGGCGGGAAGTGGGCGCGCTGGAATCCATCGCGGAACGCGACTTCGCAAGAGAAGGAAGCACGCCCGGGAGCCGCCCCGGGGCCGGCGCCGCCGCCCGGTCCCCATGCCGGGCCGGTGACGCAGGTTGCGTACGCGGGACGGGGAGCCGATGCCCTGTTCAGGGAAAGTGAGAGAAGGAAGCGCACCGTGAGCCGCCCCGCGCCCGACGACCATAGCGCGCGGCGTTGCCCGTCGCGTTCGAATATTCGCCGGTCCGCACGACGACGGCGGCGGGTGGCATCGCCACCCGCCGCCGTCGCATCCGACTCCGGCTCAGCTCGCCGCGAGCAGCTCCCGCACGCGGTCCTGACCGACCGCCAGCAGCAGCGTGGGCAGCCGCGGCCCGGTGTCCCGGCCGACCAGCAGCTGGTAGAGCAGGGCGAAGAAGGACCGCTGGGCGGCCTTCATCTCGGGAGTCGGCTTGGCATCGGGCGCGAAGCCCGCCTGGATCTTCGGCACGCCGTAGACCAGGGTGGTCAGCCCGTCCAGCGACCAGTGCTCGGGCAGGCCGTCGACCAGCAGCTTCAGCGCCTCCCGCTCCTCGCCGGACAGTGCCGCCAGGGCCTCCGTGTCGGGCTCGGTGCGCACCCGGGTACGGGCCTCCGGCTCGACGTGGGTGTTGACCCAGCGCTCGGCGCAGTCCAGCCGCGGCCGGGCCTCGTCCAGGGAGGCCAGCGGCTGCTCCTGGTCGAAGTCGCGCAGGATGCGCAGCGTCTGCTCCTCGTCGCCGGTCGTGATGTCCACGACCGAGGCGAGGGTGCGGAACGGCAGCTTGTGCGGGGTGGTCGGGAGATCCCCGCTCGCCGTCCGCGCCGCCCGCGAGTGCACCGCGAGGTCCACCGGCGCCGCCGCGCCCTCGGCGACCTTGCGCTCCAGCGCGTCCCACTCGTCGTAGGTGCGGGAGATCTCGTCGCCGAAGGAGATGTTGAACGCCTGGTTCGGGCGGCGGCGGGCGTACAGCCAGCGCAGCAGCTGCGGCTCCATGATCTGCAGGGCGTCGGCCGCGATGGGCACGCCGCCCTTGGAGCTGGACATCTTGGCCATGCCGCTGATGCCGACGAAGGCGTACATCGGGCCGATGGGCGGCTCGGCGCCGAAGATCTCGCGCACGAGCTGCTGGCCGACCATCCACGAGGAGCCGGGTGACTGGTGGTCGACGCCGGACGGCTCGAAGTCCACGCCCTTGAAGGCCCAGCGCATCGGCCAGTCGACCTTCCAGACCAGCTTGCCGCGGTCGAACTCGTTCAGCCGCACGGTCTCGCGGTTGCCGCAGCCCTGGCACTCGTAGGTGAGCTCGGTGGTGTCGTCGTCGTAGGCGACGACCGTGGTGAGGTCCTTGTCGCAGGCCGAGCAGTACGGCTTGTACGGGAAGTACTCGGGGGCCTGCTCGAGCGAGGCCTCCTCGTCGTCCTGCTCCTCGCCGCCGCCCGGCTTCTTCTTCGTCCGGTAGCGGCCCAGCACCTCGTCGATCCGCCGCCGCTCGCGCATCGCGTGCAGGATCTGCTCGCGGTACGTGCCGGAGGTGTACTCGACGGTCTGGCTGATCTCGGTGACCTCGACCCCGAGCGCCGCCAGCGCCTCGCGGAACGGGGCCTTGAAGTGGTCCGACCAGGTCTCGTACGGGCTGCCCTCGGGCGCCGGGACGGCGGTCAGCGGCTTGCCGATGTGCTCGGCGTACGACGGGTCGTAGCCGGCCGGCACCTTGCGGTAGCGGTCGAAGTCGTCCCAGGACAGGATGTGCTCGCAGGGCACGCCGCGGCGCTTGATCTCGTCCGCGACCAGGTGCGGGACCATGATCTCGCGCAGGTTGCCCAGGTGGATCGGCCCGGAGGGGCTGATCCCGGAAGCGACGATGATTTTCTTGCCCGGAGCCCGCCGCTCGGCTTCCGCGATGACGTCGTCCGCGAAGCGGGCGACCCAGTCGGCCTCGGTGCTCTGAGCCACGGTCTCGACTTCCTTCCACCAGTGCAGCGGGTAGCTCGGTACCCGGCAATTGTCCCAGAGAAAAATGAGTGGTAGCGCGTGGGATACTGAGGGTTGATCTCTGATCCCTCTCAGGAAGCACCCATCCCATGGCCTCGGTCAACTCGCTTTCCGCCTCGATCCAGCAGCGCGTCGCTGACGCCCTCGGTGCCGACCCGCTGCTGCGACGTAGCGACCGGGCCGACTTCCAGGCCAACGGTGTGCTCGGCCTCGCCAAGCGGAACAAGGCGAACCCGCGCGAACTGGCCGCCGAGGTCGTGGCCGCCCTCCCGGCGGACGACGGGCTGATCTCCTCCATCGAGGTGTCGGGCCCCGGCTTCCTCAACATCACCGTCGCCGACGCCGCGATCACCCGGACGCTCGCCGCCCGGGGCGCCGACGACCGGCTCGGCGTGCCCGCGAAGGCCGAACCCGGCGTCACGGTGATCGACTACGCGCAGCCGAACGTGGCCAAGGAGATGCACGTCGGCCACCTGCGGTCCTCCGTGATCGGCGACGCGCTGGTCAAGATCCTCGAATTCGAGGGCGAGACGGTGATCCGGCGCCACCACATCGGCGACTGGGGCACCCAGTTCGGCATGCTCATCCAGTACCTGGTGGAGCACCCGCACGAGCTGGACCACGACGCGTCCGACGCGGGCGAGGAGGCCGGCGAGGCGTCCATGTCCCGCCTCAACCGGCTCTACAAGGACTCGCGCGCCGTCTTCGACGCCGACGACGACTTCAAGACCCGGTCGCGCAAGCGGGTCGTGGACCTGCAGGCGGGCGAGCCGGAGACGCTGGCGATGTGGCAGCGGTTCGTGGACGAGTCGAAGATCTACTTCAACTCGGTCTACGACAAGCTCGACATCGAGATCCGCGACGAGGACGTCGTCGGCGAGTCCGGCTACAACGACATGCTCGTCGAGACCTGCAAGCTGCTGGAGGAGTCCGGCGTCGCCGTGCGCTCCAACGGCGCGCTGTGCGTGTTCTTCGACGACATCAAGGGCAAGGACGGCGAGCCGGTCCCGCTCATCGTGCAGAAGGCCGACGGCGGCTTCGGCTACGCCGCGACCGACCTCTCCGCGATCCGCAACCGCACCGCCGACCTGCACGCCGACACCCTCCTGTACGTCGTGGACTTCCGGCAGGCGCTGCACTTCAAGATGGTCTTCGAGACCGCCAGGCGGGCCGGCTGGCTGACCGACGAGGTCAAGGCGCTCCACATCCCGTTCGGCGCGCTGCTCGGCAAGGACGGCAAGCCGTACAAGACCCGGTCCGGCGAGTCGTTCCGCCTGGTCGACCTGCTGGACGAGGCCGTGGAGCGGGCCGCGACCGTCATCCGGGAGAAGTCCGCGGAGCTGACGGACGCGGAGGTCGCCGACCGGGCCAAGGAGGTCGGCATCGGCGCGATCAAGTACGCCGACCTGTCGACCTCGCTCGGCCGGGACTACGTCTTCGACCTCGACCGCATGGTCTCGCTCAACGGCGACACCAGCGTGTACCTGCAGTACGCGTACGCCCGCATCCAGTCGATCCTGCGGAAGGCGGGCGACGCGAAGCCGTCCGCCCACCCCGAGCTGCCGCTGGCCCCGGCCGAGCGGGCACTCGGCCTGCTCCTGGACGACTTCGCGGAGACCCTGGCGGCCGTCTCGGAGACGTACGAGCCGCACAAGCTGGCCTCGTACCTGTACGCGCTGGCCTCGGCGTACACCACCTTCTACGACCAGTGCCCGGTCCTGAAGGCCGAGACCCCCGAGCTGCGGGAGAACCGCCTCTTCCTGTGCGACCTGACCGCGCGCACCCTGCGCCAGGGCATGTCGCTGCTCGGCATCCGGACCCCCGAGCGCCTCTGAGAGGCACCGCGTCCGCACGACGGCGGCCCCTGCGGGAGTCAACACTCCCGCAGGGGCCGCCGTTGTCGGTGGCCGCCCCTGGATTCACGGCCATGGCGATGATCCCCCACCAACTCCCGAAGCCGGCCCAGGACCCGACGGGCCGGTCCCTGGGCCTCGACCTGCCGCCCGGCACTCTCGTGGACGGGACGGACGACGGCCCCTGGCCCGAACCGCTGGTCTGGCACGCGGACGGACCCGCCGCGCCCGACGCGTGGGAGCGACTCCTCCCGGCGCGGATGACGGCGGGACTGCACCCGGTGCTGCTCGCCATGGATCCCGCGATGCCCGCCACCCGGGAGCTGAGCCCCGCGACGACGACCTACCCCGGCGACCACGACGCCGACGAGGTCCTCGCCGATTCCTGGGGCTTCGCGGACGGGGAGGACTTCGACGAGGACGACGCGGACCTGGTCGCCCCCTTCGGCAGGACGTGGCCCGGCCTCGCGCCCGCGCGGGAGTTCGAGGCCGACCCGGACGCCAGGGCGGCCGAGGTCGCCGCGTCCGTCGTCGGGGCGGGATGGCTCAAGGCCCCCCGAGCAGCCCTCGTTCCCGCCCGGCGCAGCGCCGACGTCCCCGCGGCCATGGGCTGGACGGGGCCCCTCAACCACGAGAACGACGTGGCCCGGCTCTGCGCCGTCCTGCGCTCCTGGGAGGACCGCTTCGGCGTCCGGGTCGTGGCCCTCACTTTCGACATGCTCGTCCTGTCCGTGGCCGCACCCCCGGCCACCCCCGAGGAGGCCGAGGCCGTGGCGGCCGAGCATCTCGCGTTCTGCCCGGACAACATCACCCAGGGCTGCGGCTCGCTCCGCGACTACGCCAAGTCCCCGATGGACACGGCCTGCTGGTCCTTCTGGTGGGACCAGGCCCCGGCCCGCAGGTGCGGGTGTCCTTCCCCGCGGTGGAAGGACACCCCCGAGACGGCCCGGTCAGGGAAGCTCAGCGGCGGTAGTGCCGCTCGTCCCAGCGGTGGTGGCCGTGACCCCAGTGGTGACGGTGGTGGCGGTGGTACCAGCGGTGGTGGTGGCGGCCGTGCCGGTGGTACCAGCGGCCGTCGCGACCGTGGTCACGGCGGAACTCGTCGCCCCGGTCACGGTCACCGCCATACCGGAACTCGTCGTCCCGGTCACGGTCACCGCCATACCGGAACTCGTCGCCCCGGTCACGGTCACCGCCATACCGGAATTCGCCGCCTCGGTCGTTCGTCGCCTGGTTGGCGTGCGACGTCGCCGCCGGTGGCGGCGCTGCGGCGCTGGCCGCACCGGCGCCGCCCAGCAGGACGGCGGCCGCGACACCCAGCGCGGCGGCGAATCGGGGAATCCGCATCGCGGTTCTCCTTTCACGGCGGAGGCCCTTGTGCCTCCGCCTGCTGTGGACTTGCTGATGATTTCCCACCGACATCAGCCGTTAAGTCCGGATCGCCACCAAAGACACTTGATGTAATGAAATGCCGGAAAGCCCGGAACCGGGGACTCCGTATCGGCGTCTCGCGCGCGATCATCTGAAGGCAGGCGGGCGTACGGGCGGGAAGATCACCCGCCCCCTGTCCTTCGGCAGCTCACCGCCCCGGCTGCAGGCCCGGGGCGCATGATCACTCCTCTGCCGCCGATCTCGTCCCGCCGGCGGCCACCGGCCGTCGCCTCACCTGCCGAACCGTCATCCCGTCGATCCGCGGGGGTGACCGGACCGCTCCCCGTGGTCCGCGGCATACGGGCGGGAACCCCGCGGCGGGGTCCGGCACCGGATCAGGCGGGGCGTCCCGGCCCTCCCGCCGACGGCGGCGGCGTTGAACGTACTCGCGTGCCCCGCGCGCCCGTTCGTCGCGGACGGCACCGTCAGAGGCCGCGCGCGACCTCCGTGGCCCAGTACGTCAGGATCAGCTGCGCACCCGCACGCCGGATCGAGGTCAGGGTCTCCATGATCGCCCGGTCCCGGTCGATCCAGCCGCGCTCGACGGCCGCCTCGACCATCGCGTACTCACCGCTGATCTGGTACGCCGCCACCGGCACGTCCACCGACTCGGCGACCTTCGTCACCACGTCCAGGTACGGCAGCGCGGGCTTCACCATCACCATGTCGGCGCCCTCGGCGATGTCCAGCGCCAGCTCGCGCATCGACTCCCGAAGATTGGCCGGGTCCTGCTGGTACGTCTTGCGGTCGCCCTTCAGCGACGACCCCACCGCCTCACGGAACGGCCCGTAGAACGCCGAGGCGTACTTCGCCGTGTAGGCCAGCACGGACACGTCCTGGTGCCCGGCGGCGTCCAACGCACCCCGGATCACCCCGACCTGGCCGTCCATCATGCCGCTCGGGCCCACCACGTGGACGCCGGCCTCGGCCTGGACACGGGCCATCTCGGCGTACCGCTCCAGCGTCGCGTCGTTGTCCACCCGGCCCTCGGCGTCCAGCACGCCGCAGTGGCCGTGGTCGGTGTGCTCGTCCAGGCACAGGTCGGACATGACCACCAGGGCGTCGCCGACCTCGCTGACGACGTCGCGGATCGCCACCTGCAGGATCCCGTCGGGGTCCGTGCCGGGCGTCCCCACGGCGTCCTTCTTCTCGTCCAGCGGCACGCCGAAGAGCATGATCCCGCCCACGCCCGCCGCGGCCGCCTCGACGGCGGCCTTGCGGAGGGTGTCACGGGTGTGCTGGACGACGCCGGGCATGGAGGAGATCGGCACGGGCTCGTCGATGCCCTCGCGCACGAAGACCGGGAGAATCAGCTCGGCGGGGTGCAGCCGCGTCTCCGCGACGAGCCGGCGCATCGCGGGCGTCGTACGCAGCCGGCGCGGCCTCGTACCGGGGAACTGACCGTATCCGCTTCCGCCCACCACCGTGCCGCACCTCTCTCCGTCGCCGCGCGCTTCCGCGTCCACGGTACGCCCGCCCGGACCGTGCACATGCCGACCGGATGTCGGCCCGTACAACGACGCGCCCCCGACCCCATCAGGGGCCGGGGGCGCGACGATCGGCAGCAGGTCCCGTCAGACCCGGGCCCGGCGCCGCGAGCCGGGGCGGCGCTCGCTGGGCCGCGTCACGGGGTCGCCCGCCGCGATCGCCGCCTCACGCCGCCGGACACCGAAGTCCGCCAGCGCCTGCGCCAGCGCGTGCACGGACGGCTCCGGCGCCATGACGTCCACCCGCAGTCCGTGCTCCTCCGCCGTCTTGGCGGTCGCCGGCCCGATGCAGGCGATCACGGTGACGTTGTGCGGCTTCCCGGCGATGCCGACCAGGTTCCGCACCGTGCTGCTCGACGTGAACAGCACCGCGTCGAACCCGCCGCCCTTGATCGCCTCCCGCGTCTCCGCCGGCGGCGGCGACGCCCGCACGGTCCGGTAGGCGGTCACGTCGTCGACCTCCCAGCCGAGCTCCACGAGTCCCGCCACCAGCGTCTCCGTGGCGATGTCGGCCCGCGGCAGGAAGACCCGGTCGATCGGGTCGAAGACGGGGTCGTACGGCGGCCAGTCCTCCAGCAGGCCCGCGGCCGACTGCTCGCCGCTCGGCACGAGGTCCGGCTTCACGCCGAACTCCACCAGCGCCCGGGCCGTCTGCTCGCCCACCGCCGCGACCTTTATCCCGGCGAAGGCACGCGCGTCGAGCCCGTACTCCTCGAACTTCTCGCGGACGGCCTTGACCGCGTTCACCGAGGTGAAGGCGATCCACTCGTACCGGCCGGTGACGAGGCCCTTCACCGCGCGCTCCATCTGCTGCGGGGTGCGCGGCGGTTCCACCGCGATCGTGGGCACCTCGTACGGCACGGCACCGTAGGACCGCAACTGGTCGGAGAGGGACGCGGCCTGCTCCTTGGTGCGCGGGACGAGCACCTTCCAGCCGAACAGCGGCTTGGTCTCGAACCAGGAGAGCAGTTCGCGCTGCGTGGTCGGCTCGCCGACCACGGCTATCGCCGCGATCGGGCCCTCCGGGGTGGGCAGCGCCTTGGTCGCCTTCAGCTCGGCCGCGATCGTCGACAGCGTGGCGGTCCACGTGCGCTGCCGGGTCGTCGTGCCGGCGACCGTGACGGTCAGCGGCGTGTCGGGCTTGCGGCCGGCGGAGACCAGCTCCGCCGCGTTCGCGGCGACGGTCTGAAGGGTGGTGGAGACGACGAGGGTCGCGTCGCTCGCGCCCGCCTCGCTCCAGCAGCGCCCGGACGCGGTCGGGGCGTCCACGAACCGCACGTCGCCGCTGAGCGGCACGCCGGCGTACGCGGGCACGCCCACGGCCGCGGCGACGCCCGGCACGACCTCGAAGGGGATGCCGGCCTGTGCGCAGGCGAGCATCTCGGCGGCGGCCGCGGGGTCCAGTCCGGGGTCGCCGGCGATCGCACGGACGACCCGCTTGCCGGTGCGCGCGGAGGCCGTGAAAAGCTTTGCCGCGGCGGCCGAAGGACTCAACTCCTCGTCGGCTCCGCCCGGCTGCGCCGTGTCCACGCCCGGCCGGGCGTGCGTTCGTACGACGTCCAGCACGTGCTGGTCGCCGACCAGGACATCGGCGTGGGCGAGCGCCTCGACGGCGCGCAGGGTCAGCAGCCCGGGATCACCGGGCCCGGCACCGAGGAAGGTGACGTGCCCGAGGACGGAACGCGGTGTACCGGCGGTGCCGGCGTCGCCCGCGGTTCCGGGCCGTCCGGCCGGGCCCGCCGGCCCGGCGCCGGTGTCGGCTGCGGTGGTGTTGGTCGCTGCGGCGGCGGTGGGGCTCAAAGTGCGCGCTCCCCCATAAGACCGGCCGCGCCCTTGGCGAGCATCTCGTCGGCGAGTTCGCGGCCGAGGGCCACGGCTTCGTCCCGGGATGCGGGGGTCGGACCGGTGATGGACATCTGCACCAGCGTGGAGCCGTCGGTGGTCCCGACGACACCGCGCAGGCGCAGCTCGGTGATGTGCCCGTCCGCGACGGGGTCGGCCAGCGCGCCCACGGGCGCGGAGCAGCCGGCCTCCAGGGCGGCGAGCAGTGCGCGCTCGGCGGTCACGGCGGCCCGGGTGAACGGGTCGTCGAGCTCGGCGAGCACGGAGGCGAGCCCTGCGTTGTCCGCAGAGCACTCGACGGCCAGCGCCCCCTGTCCGGGAGCGGGCAGCACGACGTCGGAGGAGATCAGCTCGGTGGCCTCCGCGAGGCGGCCCAGCCGGCTGAGTCCGGCGGCGGCGAGGACGACGGCGTCGAGGTCGCCTGAGGCAACATATCCGATGCGCGTGTCGACATTGCCACGGATCGGCACGGTCTCGATCCGCACCCCCATCGAGCGGGCCCAGGCGTTGAGCTGCGCCATGCGGCGCGGCGAGCCGGTGCCGACGCGGGCGCCCCGCGGGGAGGCGGCCAGCTGCTCGAAGGTGAGGCCGTCGCGCGCGATCAGCACGTCGCGCGGGTCCTCGCGGAGCGGGATCGCGGCGAGGGTCAGGCCCTCGGGGTCTGCGGTCGGCAGGTCCTTGAGGGAGTGGACGGCGAAGTCGATCTCGCCCCCGAGCAGCGCGTCGCGCAGCGCGGAGACGAAGACGCCGGTGCCGCCGATCTGCGCCAGGTGCTCGCGCGAGACGTCGCCGTAGGTCGTGATCTCCACCAGCTCCACGTCGCGGCCGGTGAGCCGGCGGACCTGGTCGGCGACCATGCCGGACTGGGCCATCGCCAGCGCGCTGCGCCGGGTTCCCAGTTTCAGTGCGGTTGGGCTCGTCATGCCCGCCCTCGATTCGAGTCACTCGTTGCTGAAGCAGCCGACGCAGCCGGCGAGGCGGCCGTGGCAGCGGGGGGGATCACCGGCGTGCCCGGTGAGTCGGCCCTGCTGACCGCGGCGACCGCCTGGGGGTCCAGGTCGAACAGTTCGCGCAGCGCGTCAGCGTACCCGGCGCCGCCGGGCTCGCCCGCGAGCTGCTTGACCCGCACAGTAGGCGCGTGCAGGAGCTTGTCGACGACGCGGCGCACGGTCTGGGTGACCTCCGCGCGCTGCCGTTCGTCCAGGTCGGGGAGGCGCCCGTCGAGGCGGGTCAGCTCGGAGGCGACGACATCGGCGGCCATGGCGCGCAGGGCGACGACGGTCGGCGTGATGTGCGCGGCGCGCTGGGCGGCGCCGAAGGCGGCCACCTCAGCGGAAACGATCTTTCGCACCTCGTCGACGTCGGCGGCCATCGGGGCGTCGGCGGCGGCCGCGGCGATGGTCTCCAGGTCGGTGACGTGGGCGCCGTCCAGCGAGTGCACCAGCGGGTCGATGTCGCGCGGCAGGGCCAGGTCGAGCATCCCGATGGGCGCGACGGGCTCGCCGTCGGAGCGCAGGGCCCGGGAGAGCGTGGCACGGGCGACGGTGTCGGCGCCGAGCACCAGTCCGGTCGCCCCGGTGCAGGAGACGACGATGTCGGCGTAGGCCAGCTCGCCCGCCAGGTCGTCCATGGACGCGGCGCGGCCGCCGACGCTCTCGGCGAGGCGCTGGGCGCGCTCGTACGTCCGGTTGACGACCACGATCTCGCCGGCCCCCGCGCGGGCGAGGGTGGTCGCGGCGAGCGAGCTCATCGAGCCGGCGCCGACGACCAGGGCGCGCTTGCCCTTGCCCCACTCCTCGAAGGGGGCACCGCCGACGGCCTGCGCCATCTGCTCCAGGCCGAAGGTGACCAGCGACTGCCCGGCCCGGTCGATCCCGGTCTCGGAGTGGGCGCGCTTGCCGACCCGCAGGGCCTGCTGGAACAGGTCGTTCAGGGAGCGGCCCGCGGTGTGCAGCTCCTGGCCGAGGCCCAGGGTGTCCTTGAGCTGGCCGAGGATCTGGCCCTCGCCGACGACCATGGAGTCCAGGCCGCAGGCGACCGAGAACAGGTGGTGGACGGCCCGGTCCTCGTAGTGCACGTACAGGTGCGGGGTCAGCTCGTCGAGGCCGACACCGCTGTGCTGGGCGAGCAGGGTGGACAGCTCCGCGACCCCGGCGTGGAACTTGTCGACGTCCGCGTACAGCTCGATGCGGTTGCAGGTGGACAGCACCGCGGCCTCGCTGGCGGGCTCGGCGGCCAGTACGTCCAGCAGCAGCTTGCTCTTGGTGTCCTCGCCCAGCGTCGCCCGCTCCAGGACGCTGACGGGGGCGGTGCGGTGGCTCAGCCCGACGACGAGAAGGCTCATGCCGGCATCACGGCGGGGACGTCCCCGTCAGGTCCGGGACGACGGCCGCCGTCGCGGACCGCCTTGGCCGCCACCGGGGGCGCCGCGAGGCTGCCCTCCAGCTCCTCGCCGGCCTTCCGCTGCTCGTGGAAGGCGAGGATCTGCAGCTCGATGGAGAGGTCGACCTTGCGGACGTCGACCCCGTCGGGGACGGTCAGCACGGTCGGGGCGAAGTTGAGGATCGAGGTGACCCCGGCGCCCACCAGGCGGTCGCAGACCTCCTGGGCGGCCCCGGCCGGCGTGGTGATCACACCGATCGACACGTGGTTGTCCTGGACGATGTCCTCCAGCTCGTCCGCGTGCCGCACGGGCAGGCCGGCGATGGGCCGGCCGGTGAGCTGTGCGTCCGCGTCGATGAGCGCGGCGATGCGGAAACCGCGGGAGGCGAAGCCGCCGTAGTTGGCGAGCGCGGCGCCGAGGTTTCCCATTCCGACGATCACGACCGGCCAGTCCTGCGTGAGGCCCAGCTCACGGGAGATCTGGTACACGAGGTACTCGACGTCGTAGCCGACACCGCGGGTCCCGTACGAGCCGAGGTAGGAGAAGTCCTTGCGGAGCTTGGCGGAGTTCACTCCGGCGGCCGCCGCGAGTTCCTCCGACGACACCGTGGGCACCGAGCGCTCGGAGAGCGCGGTCAGGGCCCGCAGGTACAGCGGGAGCCTGGCGACGGTGGCCTCGGGAATCCCTCGGCTGCGGGTCGCCGGTCGGTGAGTTCGGCCAGTTGCCACGATGCTCCTGCGGGTAGAGCTGGGCTGCGGGCGGCACCCGTCATTGGGACCGCCCCGTGCACGCCAGGCTATGTCTTTGTGAACGCGTGCACAAAGATGGTGTCCGATTTGCCCCGGGGAAGTGACCGGCATCACGCACCCCCATTGGGGACATAAGAAACCATCTGCTGCGACGGAACGTTCCGCGCGGGCGCGCGGTCGGCGCCCCGCCGCCCCACCCACAGGGCGTCCGCTCCCGCCAGGTGCGGCCATTCGACGCCCTCCGCACGTGCCAGCGCCCGCTCGGCCTGCGCGGGGCCGTGCGGGTGGTCCTGGACGTACGAGGCGAACAGCCGGGCCGTCGTGCGCGCGTCCCCCAGCGCCGTGTGCGCGGTCCAGCCGGCCAGCCCGGCCGCCTCGGCGCACGCCAGCAGGCTCAGCCCGCCCGGTGCGGGCTCGCGCAGCGCGGCCATCCGCATCGTGCACAGCTCGGGCACGGCGGGGAACGCCACCCCGAGCCGGCCGTACTCGGCGGCCAGGAACGCGCGGTCGCAGCCGACGTTGTGCCCCACCAGCACCCGGCCGCGCAGCAGCCCCAGCAGCCTCGGGGCGATCTGCCCGAACAGCGGCGCGCCGGCCGCCTCCACATGGCGGGACTCGATGCCGTGGATGTGGGTGGGACCGACCGGCCCCTCGGGGTCGACGAGGGTGGAGAACTCGCCCTCCGGCTCGAAGTCGCCGTCGAGCAGCACCACGGCCAGCTCGACCACCCGGTGGCGCCGCGAACTGGAACCGGTGGCCTCCACGTCGACCACGGCGTAGCCGCCGCGCGCCAGAAGCCTGCCCGGGAGCACGCAGTCACCGTCCTTACTCACGCACCCCCGCTGCACACAAAACGCCTTGATGGTAAACGAGCACCCGCGTCCAGAGGAACACGCGCAAATCGCCCACCTGTCGCACCAGCGGTCTCAGGCGCCCAGACCGCGGCGCAGCCGGCCCTCGTCGACACGCCAGAAGGTGTGCTGTTCCCCGTCGATGAGGACGACCGGAATCTGCTCCCAGTACATGCGGTGCAGCTCCTCGTCCCGAGTGATGTCCATCTCCTCGAACCGCGCGCCGAGCTCTCCGACGACCTTGCGGATCACGGTCCGTGCGTCGTCGCACAGGTGACAGCCGGGCTTGGCGATCAGCGTGACCGTCCGATCGGCTGGATTTTTCGGGGCATTACGGGCATCGCGTCCGAACAGGGGGCTCATGCCGGCCATTCTGCCTCCGTCAACTCCTGGCGCGCAGTAACACCCTCGTCGCGAGGAGTTCATTCACCTGCTCCATCGGAGCACCGGAAGTGCCCAACGGACTGGCTATGCTCGCCCCATGGCCGCTCTGCGATGGCTCACCCCCCGTAAGCGCTCCGCCACTGCGCGCAGCGTGCTGGCCGGCGAGGCCGCGGCGGAGGCCGCGCTCGCGGCACCCGCGGAGAAGACGGACGACGGGGCGGGCGCCCCCGAGTTCCCGGTGGTCGGCGATCCGCGCGCGGCCGCCTTCTTCGACCTGGACAACACCGTGATGCAGGGTGCCGCGATCTTCCACTTCGGACGCGGCCTGTACAAGCGGAAGTTCTTCCAGAGCCGCGACCTCGCGCGCTTCGCGTGGCAGCAGGCGTACTTCCGGATCGCCGGGTCCGAGGACCCCGAGCACATGCAGGAAGTGCGGGAGAGCGCGCTCACGATCATCAAGGGGCACCGCGTCGAGGAGCTCATGTCGATCGGCGAGGAGATCTACGACGAGTACATGGCGGACAAGATCTGGCCCGGCACCCGCGCGCTCGCCCAGGCCCACCTGGACGCCGGGCAGCGGGTCTGGCTGGTGACCGCCGCGCCGGTCGAGACCGCCACGATCATCGCCCGCAGGCTCGGCCTCACCGGCGCCCTCGGCACCGTCGCCGAGCACCTCGACGGCGTCTACACCGGCCGGCTGGTGGGCGAGCCGCTGCACGGCCCGTCCAAGGCCGAGGCCGTCAAGGCGCTCGCCGCGGCCGAGGGACTCGAACTCTCTCGCTGCGCCGCGTACAGCGATTCGTCGAACGACATCCCGATGCTGTCGCTCGTCGGACATCCATATGCGATCAATCCTGATAGCCGTCTGCGCAAACACGCGCGCGAAAAGGGCTGGCGGCTGCGCGATTACCGTACGGGCCGCAAGGCGGCGAAGATCGGCATCCCGGCGGCCGCCGGCGTGGGCGCCGTGGCGGGCGGCGCGGCCGCCGCGATGGCCCTGCAACGCCGCCGTCGCTAGGGGCACGGGCGACACGCCCGGGTCCCCCTCTGGCGCCCCGTCAGTTCACAGTGAGCCACACAGCCACAACACGCTCTCCACGCGAGCATTTCACGACGCAATGTGGTCAACACCGTTTCGATGTTCGATAATTGCTCGATCATCATTCCGCCAGAGAGTGGGCGGAACCGACGATTTCAGCAACTCGGTGTAGCGTCGCCTGTACGAAGCGTTATTCTCCTCAGACGCAAGCCGGTACCCACACGTCCCTACGACGGGTGAACGGTTCCGTACTGCACGTGATGGAAGTTCTGCCTCTGGGAGTCCCGTGTACCCACACACCGGGGTTGACGCCTCTGGCCTGGCTACGCTGCGCGCACTGGTGGCTGAGCACCTGCTGCGCGTCGTCCCCGCGTACGCCGTGCCCGTCCACGCACTCGCCACAGCGGCAGCGCCCGCCGGCCGCGCCTACGCGCTGGCCGACGGCCGGGCCACGGTCAGCAGACGGACCCGCAGCACCTCGCAGGCCGACCGGCCCACGGGCGCCGCCGCGCGCCGCCCCGCGGCCGACAGCGACAGCGGGCGCATGATGGACCTGGTCGAACGCGCCCAGGCCGGCGAGACCGAGGCCTTCGGGCGCCTCTACGACCACTACTCCGACACGGTCTACCGCTACATCTACTACCGGGTCGGGGGCAAGGCGACCGCCGAGGACCTCACCAGTGAGACCTTTCTGCGCGCCCTGCGCCGCATCGGCACCTTCACCTGGCAGGGCCGCGACTTCGGCGCCTGGCTGGTCACCATCGCGCGCAACCTGGTGGCCGACCACTTCAAGTCCAGCCGCTTCCGGCTGGAGGTGACCACCGGGGAGATGCTCGACGCCAACGAGGTCGAGCCGAGCCCGGAGGACTGCGTCCTGGAGGCGCTGTCCAACGAGTCACTGCTCAAGGCCGTCCGCAAGCTCAACCCCCAGCAGCAGGAGTGCGTGACCCTGCGCTTCCTGCAGGGGCTCTCGGTGGCGGAGACGGCCCGCATCATGGGAAAGAACGAAGGCGCGATCAAGACCCTGCAGTACCGGGCCGTACGGACCCTCGCCCGGCTGCTTCCCGACGACGCGCGATGAGCGCGATGGATGGATCTTCATCTTGCGACTGCCTCCACGGTCCGATCATCATGACCGCGTAACCCAAGTCGGGCGGCACTCGTTGCATCACATGCGGACCCCCCAATGCCGTGCCCTGCCCGCTTCCGATCACTCGATCGGGTGGAAAGGCTCAAGGTGCACAACCTTGAAGGCACTACGGGGAGTCGAGGTGGATGACGAGAGGAGGTGCCGCCCGTGATCGCGAATCCAACGGCGCACCGGCGGGCTAACGCCTTCGCCGACGCCCTCGAGGGCGAAGGCCCCCAGACGGGCGCCGGCGTGCAGCACGGCGCCCACGCCGCGGACCGGCATGCGGATCCGGACCAGGGAAGGCTCCTGGTCCTGGCCGACGCCCTGCAGGACGTGCCGCGGCCGACGCTGGATCCGGAGACCAAGACGGTCCAGCGTGCCCAGTTGATCGCCGCCATGGAGGCCGCCCTCGCCGACGGCACCCTGACGGTTCCCGGACAGCGTGACGGCGGCCGGGGCGCACACCGCGCCGGCGGCCGCGGTCTCGGCAAACTCAGGCCACGCTCCGCGTGGTCGCGCAGGCTCGCCGCCGGCGGCCTCTCCGTGGGCGTGGCGGCCGGTGCCCTCGGCGGGGTCGCCGCCGCGAGCACGAACGCACTGCCCGGCGACACCCTCTACGGCCTCAAACGGGGCATGGAGGACATGCGTCTCAACCTCGCCGACGACGACGCCGACCGAGGCAAGGTCTACCTCGACCTCGCCTCCACCCGGCTCCAGGAGGCCCGTCGCCTCATGGAGCGCGGCCGGGGCGGCGAGCTCGACGACGAGTCCGTAGGCGAGATCCGCAAGGCCCTGTCGGGCATGCAGCAGGAGGCCTCGGAGGGCCACCGGCTGCTCGCCGCCGCGTACCGCAGGGACGGATCGCTGCAGCCGATCGAGACGCTCTCCGCGTTCTCCAGCAGCCACCGCAAGGGCTGGACGGAGCTGCGCGGCCGGCTGCCCTCCCGGCTCAACGACGTCGGCAACAAGGTCACCTCCGTCTTCGACGCCATAGAGGACGAAGTGGCCCCGCTGCAGAAGCTGCTGCCGCCCTCCACCGGCTCCGGCCACGGCGACGGACGGGGCAGGACCGGCAGCGGCGACCGCTCCGCGAGCGGCACCCGGGGGCCCTCGCCCTCGATCAGCGGCTCCGCGAGCGGCTCGGCCGACGAGCGCGGCGGCGACAATGCCAGCCCGTCGGCGTCCCGCGGTTCCGAGAACGGCCTCATCGGCGGCACAGGCGATCTGCTCGACCCCTCGCCGACGGGCAGTACCTCCGGCGGTACCGACGGCACCCAGCCGTCCGTCACGCTCCCGCCGCTGCTGCCAGGGCTGCTCCCCGGCCTCGGGCTCAACGCCGAGGACGACAGCCACAACTGAGCGCGGACAGCACGGCCGTGGGCCGGGGCGCCATGCCCCGGCCCACGGCCGTGCTCTGCTCGGACGACCCGACCGACCCGGTCGCCCGGTCGGTCGGGCCGGGCCGGCTCAGAAGAAGACCGAGCGGCGCTGCACCAGCAGCTTGTAGAGGGTGTGCTGGATGGTCTCGCGCACCTGGTCGGTCAGGTTGAAGACCAGCATCGGGTCCTCCGCCGCCTCCGGCGCGTAACCGTCCGTCGGGATCGGCTCGCCGAACTGGATCGTCCACTTCGTCGGCAGCGGCACCATCCCCAGCGGCCCCAGCCACGGGAAGGTCGGGGTCATCGGGAAGTACGGGAAGCCCAGCAGCCGTGCCACCGTCTTCGCGTTGCCGATCATCGGATAGATCTCCTCCGCGCCCACGATGGAGCACGGGACGATCGGCACCCCGGTCTTGAGCGCGGTCGCGACGAAACCGCCCCGCCCGAAGCGCTGCAGCTTGTACCGCTCGGAGAAGGGCTTCCCGAGCCCCTTGAAGCCCTCGGGCATCACACCGACGACCTCGCCGCGTTCGAGCAGCAACTGGGCGTCCTCCGCGCAGGCCAGGGTGTGCCCGGCCTTCCTTGCCAGCTCGTTGACGAGCGGCAGCACGAACACCAGGTCCGCGGCCAGCAACCGCAGATGCCGCCCCGCCGGGTGGTGGTCGTGGACGGCGACCTGCATCATCAGCCCGTCCATCGGCAGCGTCCCGGAGTGGTTGGCCACCACCAGGGCGCCGCCCTCGGCCGGGATGTTCTCGATGCCCTTCACCTCGACCCGGAAGTACGACTCGTACAGCGGCCGCAGCAGCGACATGAGCACCTGGTCGGTGAGCTCCTCGTCGTAGCCGAAGTCGTCGACCTCGTAGTCGCCGGTGACCCGGCGGCGCAGGAACGCCAGCCCGTGCGCCACCCGGCGCTCCCACGGGCCGCCCAGCAGCCGGTCGGCGGCGGAGCCGAGGGCGGCGACCAGCGGGCCGCCCGGGATGCCCGCCCGCGCCGTGGTGCCCTCGGGCGTCCCACCGGCACCACGGTCGTCCTCGGTGCCCGCAGACGCCGTCACGACGTCCTCGGCGCCGACCGCCTCCTCCGCGGCGCGTACGGTCCGCTCCTCCACGGGCAGCGCGGCCACGGCGTTCCCGGTGTCGCCGCCCGGCTTGCGGGCCGCGGCCCGACCGCGCGACCGCGGTGCCCCCCTCCGCGTCCGCGTGTCCTCGTCGAACGGGATGACCTTGGCGTCCGCCATGGTGCGATTCCTCCTCGCAGGAGTGCTCACGAGCTCAGTTCTCGGGGCTGCCCGCGGGGACCAGCGCGGCGAGCCGGTCGACGGCGGTGGCGAGCCTTTCGGGCGGAAGCAGACCGGGGCCGCGACTGCGGGCGAAGTCGCTGAAGGTCTCGGCAGTGGTGTACTTCGGGGTGAAGCCGAGAGTCTCGCGCATCTGCGTGGTGTCCACCACCCTGCCATGGGTGAGCAGCCGGATCTGCTCGCGCGAGAAGTCGGTGACGCCGGCGGTGCGCAGCATCTGCCCCACCCAGGTGACGGCGGGCAACAGCACCGGCACCGTGGGCTTCCCGAGCCGTCGCGCGCTCTGCGACAGCAGGAGTACCCCGTCACCGGCGATGTTGAACGTGCCGCTGTTGATCGTTCCGTTGCGCTCGTCCCGCAGGGCCAGCATCAGGACGTCGATGACGTCGTCCTCGTGGACGAACTGCAGCCGGGGGTCGTAGCCCAGCACGGTCGGCAGCACCGGCAGCGCGAAGTACTCCGCCAGCGGGGTGTCGGCCCGCGGGCCCAGGATGTTGGCGAACCGCAGAACCGATACGGCAACGTCCGGGCGACGGCGTGCGAAGCCGCGTACGTATCCCTCGACTTCGACCGCGTCCTTGGCGAAGCCCCCGCTGGGCAGCGACTTGGGCGGCATGGACTCGGTGAAGACCGCAGGATCGCGGGGCGCGGAGCCGTACACGCTGGTCGTGGACTTCACCACCAGACGGCGCACCGTCGGAGCCTTCTGGCAGGCACCGAGCAGCTGCATCGTGCCGATGACATTGGTCTCCTTGACCGCCGTCCGGCTGCTGCGGCCCGGCAGCGTGCCGCTGACGTCCATGTGGACGACGGTGTCCACCGAGTGCTCCGCGAGCACCTTCGCGATCATCGGGTGCCTGATGTCGGCACGGACGAACTCCGCCCCGCCCAGGTGGTGCCCGGGCGCCATGGCGTCGACTCCGATCACCCGGTCGACATCGGGGTCGCGCATCACACGCCGCACCAGCCGGCCGCCGAGCTGGCGGGCGACTCCCGTCACGAGCACCACTTTGCCCAAGATCAGCGCCTTCCCTCGCACCGCATGTACGCACCGTATCGGTTCGATGTTGCGCCGTGATGACGCTCGAACGTACGAGCATCGTCAAGGCGGCCCACTCGCCGGTCACTCCGTGGGCCAACCGGGCCACCCGGGGCGCCGCCTTCCGCGCCTACCCCGTCCCGGGAACGCCGCTGCCCTCCCGCCCCCACGGATCCGTGGGGGCGGGAGGGCAGCGAAAGTGCGACGCGTAGCTCGCTTACTTCTTGTTGCGACGCTGCACACGCGTCCGCTTCAGCAGCTTGCGGTGCTTCTTCTTGGCCATACGCTTGCGCCGCTTCTTGATGACAGAGCCCACGACTACCCTCGCTTCGTTTTCACTCGGTGCGGGGCGTCCGAGCCCACACGACCTACGTCGGCCAAGCCTACCCGCCCGGAAGCGCCGAGCATAAACCGAGGCAGTCGTCAGGCAGTTTCTCCCACCCCCACGTAGGACTCACGAAGATAGTCATGGACGGCCTGCTCCGGCACCCGGAAGGACCTCCCCACCCGGATCGCCGGCAGATGACCGCTGTGCACCAGCCGGTACACGGTCATCTTGGACACTCGCATCACCGCGGCGACCTCTGCCACGGTCAGGAACACGACCTCGTTGAGAGGCCTCTCGCTTGAAGCCATGACACACCTGAACCTTCCGCACATGACGGGCACCGGCTTCCCCTCCGGTGACTCCCTCTCGCACGTGCGCTCCTCCCCAGATTAGGTGCGGGTGATGCAAGTGGGGAAGAGGAGTAGCGATCGGTTGACTACTGTGACAGACACGCTCGATTGAGTACATAGCGCGTAAGCGGTCGGTAGTAATCGGACCGCACAGCGTCATCAAGCGGAACCACGACCGAGACCCTGCCCTCCGCCTCGGCCACGAAAACCGCGGGGTCGTCCGAATCCGCCAGCCCGATGGCCTCGATGCCCAGCTGACCTGCTCCGCAGACCCAGCCGTGGTCTCCCACCACGAGGCTCGGCAGCAGTCCCCCGCGTCCTGCCGCACCGGCCAGGGCGGCCCGAACCGGGAGCGGGGAGTGCGTGTGTACCGCCGGCGCACCACGGGCGCCCTCACCCGGCGCATCCCGGACCGTCGCGACGCCCCCTACGTACCAGAGGTTGTGCGTGCGTAGGCCGAATTGCGTCGTCATGTCGATACATCGGCCATGCGATGGGGTGAGGACGGGACATCCCGCCGCCGACAGGGCGGCCGCCAATCCGGCGTAGAAGCCGAGCAGGCGATGCGGGTGACCAGTACCGATGAGCACGGGCTCCCTGTGCTGCGCGGCCTGGCCCAGCCGGACGGCGAAGGCCTCGAGTCCCGCGAGGGTGCGGTCCGGGTCGATCACATCCTGCCCGGAGATGTGCCCCGGGTCAGGCGAAACCCCACATCGATCAGCCATCAACCGCAAGAGACCGGACTGCGTCCAGGGCCGCACCGGCTCCAGCCCCAGCGTCTGCCGCGGATCGCCCGCCACGAACAGCCGATAACTGCGCAGACTCTTCTCCCGCGGTGTCGCCACGACCCCCGCGATCCCCGCCCCCACCAGATGCGCGCGCAGCGCGGCAACACTCAGCACCCGCCGATCGTGTCCCCTGACACCCCCCTCACGTGCCGAAACGGCGCGAACGTCACTCCCGGGGGCGGCCGTTCGGTTCGGCAGCACCCCGCGGCCGCCTACGTACAATGCGGATGTACCGCGTGAAAGCGATGGGTGGTTCCCCGTGGCCGACACCTTCCCGGACGAGAGCCGGTTCGACTACATCGTCGTCGGAGCCGGATCCGCGGGATGTGTGCTCGCCGCCCGCCTCTCCCAGGACGAGGCGGCCCGCGTACTGCTCCTGGAGGCGGGTGGAGCCGACCGCCCGCCGGCCGTGGCCCTCCCCCCGGCCTGGCCAGGCCTGCTCGGCACCTGCCTGGACTGGGCGGACCGCACCGTGCCGCAGACCGAGACCGGCCTCGCCGTGCCGTGGCCCCGCGGCCGTGGCCTGGGCGGCAGCTCGGCGATCAACGCGATGAACTTCCTGCGCGGCCACCGCTCCGGCTACGACGCCTGGACCGCCGCCGGCGCCGAAGGCTGGGGCTGGGAGGACCTCCTCCCCTGCTTCCGGCGCAGCGAGAACCTCACCGGCGTCGCGGACCGCGACCCGGCACTGCGCGGCATGGACGGCCCGCTGCGGGTAGGCCCCGCCGTCGACCGCCACCCGGTCGCCCGGGACTTCCTGCGCGCCGCGGTCGAGACCGGGCACCGCGAGGCACACGACCTCGCCGGCGGCCTGGAGGAGGGGTTCGGCTGGGGCGACCTCAGCATCGCCGACGGCGTCCGGCAGGACGCCGCCACGGCCTACCTGCGCCCGTCACTGCACCGGCCCGGCCTCCACGTCGTGACCGGCGCGCTCGCACACCGGGTCCTCCTGGACGGCGACCGCTGCACGGGCGTGGAGTACGGCGTGGACGGCGAGGTGCGCACCGCGCGCCGCTCCCCGTCGGGGCAGGTCGTCCTGGCCGCCGGAGCGGTCGGCACCCCGCAGTTGCTGATGCTCTCCGGCATCGGCCCCCGCAACCACCTGCGCCGCTGGGACATCCCCACCGCCGTGCACCTGCCCGGGGTCGGCTCCCATCTGCTGGACCACGTGATCTCCGGCGTCGTCCACCGCGCCGCCCGTCCCGTCCCGCCCGGCACCAACAACCACGGCGAGGTCCAGGGGCTGATCCGCACCCACCCCGACGCGGCGGGCCCCGACGTGCAGTTGCAGTTCGTCGACGTCCCGGTGCGCGAGGAGAGCCTGCCGGGGCCCGCGACCGGTGAGGGCTGGACGATCACGGTCGCCCTCATGGCGCCCTGGAGCCACGGAACCGTCCGCCTCTCCGGCACCGCCCCCGGCGCACCCCCGCTCATCGACCCCCGCTACTACGCCGACATCCGCGACCTCGACGCCATGGTGCGGGGACTGCGCGCGGCGCGGGAGATCGCCGCCGCCCCCGCGCTCGCGCACTGGCGCGCCGAGGAGTTCCTGCCCGGCCCGGACGTCGACGGCGAAACGGCCCTTCGTGCCTACCTCTGCCGCAACCTGCGCTCCTACAGCCACTACGCCGGAACCTGCCGAATCGGCACCGACGCGCACGCCGTCGTCGACCCCGCCCTGCGGGTGCGCGGCGTGGACGGCCTCCGTGTCGCCGACGCCTCGGTCATGCCGAGCCTGGTCTCGGCCAACACCAACGCCACGGTCTACGCCGTCGCCGAACGGGCGGCGGAGCTCCTGCGCGCCGGCGCGTGACCTGCCGCGGCGCCGTGCCCCGAGCCTGCCGTCACATTCCCTCCCCCAGCCTTCGGCCGGGGAACCCCCACGCTGCGTTGCCGAATCGTCCGAGCAGCCCACGGCAAGGACGACTCTCCGCCTTGCGATGCACCGCACCTGCGGACTCCGAGCGGAGCCGGCGGAGTCGCGGGGCGCGCGAGGCCCGCCCTTCGGGCGGTGGTGCCACCTCCCGGCGAAGCCGGGGGAGCCAATGTCACGACGGGCCCTAGGGCAGCAGACCGTGCAGCGGGAACACCGCCCGGCGCGTCGCCAGGATCGCCTGGTCCAGCCGGTCCGCCGGGTCGTACCCCGCGTCGTGGAACCCGGTGAACGCCGCGTCCCGCCCGTCCGTCATGCGCAGCGGCCCCATCTGCCGCGTCCGGCGGTACACCTCCGCCCGCCACTCGTCGGGCGTCTCCGCCTCGGGCCGCACGGGCTGTCCCGCCGCGATCGCCACCAGGTGCGTCCAGGTCCGCGGCACGACGTCCACCACCGCGTAGCCGCCCCCGCCCAGGGCCAGCCAGCGGCCCTCGGTGTGCTCGTGGGCCAGGCCGTGCAGCGCCTCCGCCACCGCCCGCTGCGCGTCCACGCTCACCGCGAGGTGCGCCAGCGGATCCTCGAAGTGCGTGTCCGCGCCGTGCTGCGTCACCAGCACCTGCGGCCGGAAGGCCGCGATCAGCTCCGGCACCACCGCGTCGAAGGCCCGCAGCCAGCCCTCGTCCCCGGTGCCCGCGGGCAGCGCCAGGTTCACCGCGCCGCCCTCCGCGGCCGGCCCCCCGGTCTCCTCCGGCCAGCCGGTCTGCGGGAAGAGGGTGCGGGGATGCTCGTGCAGCGAGATCGTCAGCACCCGCGGGTCGTCCCAGAAGGCCGCCTGGACGCCGTCCCCGTGGTGCACGTCCACGTCCACGTACGCCACCCGCTCCGCGCCCAGCTCCAGCAGCCGGGCCACGGCCAGCGCGGCGTCGTTGTAGACGCAGAAGCCCGAAGCCATGCCGGGCATCGCGTGGTGCAGCCCGCCCGCGAAGTTCACCGCGTGCGTCACCTCGCCGCGCCACACCGCCTCGGCCGCGCCGACCGACTGGCCGGCGATCAGCGCGGAGACCTCGTGCATGCCCTGGAAGGCCGGGGTGTCCTCCGTACCGAGGCCGTACGCCAACTCCGTCATGCCCTTGGGATCGGCCGAGGCGCGCCGCACCGCCGCCACGTACTCCGCGTCGTGCACCAGCCGCAACGTCGAGTCGCCGGCCGCGGGTGCGGCGGCGACCTTCACCGCACGGTCCAGCCCGAAGGCCCGGACCAGCCCCATGGTCAGTGCGAGCCGCACCGGGTCCATCGGGTGCCCGGGGCCGAAGTCATAGCCCGTTACCTGCTCGTCCCACATCAGCTGTGCGCGGCCGCTCATGGTCGACACCGTATCGGGCGGGCTCCGCCCCGAACGAGCGGGCGTACAGCAGCGTCGCCGACACCAGCAGCATCGGCACCAGCATCGCCCCCCGGTAGCTCCAGGCGTCGCCGAGCGCGCCCACCAGCGGGGAGCCGACCAGGAAACCCACGTAGTTGAAGATGTTGAGCCGCGCGATCGCCGTGTCCGACGAGCCGGGGAAGAGCCGCCCGGCCGCCGCGAAGGTCTGCGGCACGATCACGCACAGCCCCAGGCCCAGCAGCGTGAAGCCCGCCATCCCCACCCACGCGCCCGGCGCGACCGCGACCACCGCGAAGCCCGCCGCCGCCACCAGCGCGCCGGCCCGCACCACCGGCGCCGCCCCGAAGCGCCGCACGCCCAGGTCGCCGACCGAACGGCCCAGGAGGGTGGTGACCATGTACACGTTGTACGGAACGGTCGCCAGCTGCTCGGAACTGCCGAGCACGTCCTGCAGGTACTTCGCGCTCCAGTTGGAGACCGTCGAGTCGCCGATGTAAGCGAACGACATCACCAGGCAGAGCGGCAGCAGCAGCCGCATCGCCACGGGGGCCGCGGCCGGGGAGTCCCGGGCGTCCCGCCCGCCCTGGGCGTCCCCCTTCTGGTCCACGTACCAGCGGCTGCCCCCCAGCGTCAGCGGGATCAGCACCGCCACCACCGGCCCGTACAGCACCGCCAGCGACAGATGCCAGTGCGCCCCCGTCCACGCCAGCGACGCCCCCAGGATCCCGCCGAGGCTGTACGCGGCGTGGAAGCCCAGCATGATGCTGCGCCCGTACGCACGCTGCAGGCTCACGCCGAGCATGTTCATCGACGCGTCCAGGGCACCGACGCATATCCCGAACACGGCCAGCGCCGCCGCCAGCTGCCACAGCGCGTCCCCGGCGCCGGCCCCCAGCAGCGCCAGGCACACCACTGGCTGCACCCAGCGCAGCACCACGCTCGGGCGCACCCGTTTCACCAGGTACTCGGTGGCGACGCTGCCGGCACCCGCCAGGACGGGTACCGCCGCCAGGAACACGGGCAGCAGCGCGTCACTGATGCCGTACCGATCCTGCAGGGCCGGAATCCGGGTCACCAGCAGCGCGAAGGCAGCACCCTGCGCGAAGAAACTGACGGCCAGCGAGGCCCGTCCATGACGCAATCCGCCGTCGATCCCCTCCATGAGCGAGCAGCGTAGGGCCGAAGGCTACGGACGGGTAGATCGATCACACGAAGAGTTTTCCGGGCAGCTCCGCCATCTCCGCGAACAGCTCCCGCGCGCCCGCCAGCTTCTCCGCCGGCGTCATCGCCGTGAAGCCGTACGCGTCCATCCCCGCCGCCACCGCGGCCCGCACCCCGAGCGGACTGTCCTCCACCACGGCGCACCGCTCCGGCGCCACACCCAAGGTGCGCGCCGCGTGCAGGAACAGGTCGGGCGCCGGCTTGCCGCGCCCCACGTCCTGAGCGCTGAAGATCCGCTCCTCGCCGAAGTGCCCGTACAGACCCGTCTTGCGCAGCGCCACCCGGATCCGCTCATGGCTGCCCGAGGAAGCCACGCAGTACGGAACGCCGTCCGCCGCCAGCTTCTCCAGCACCGTCGTCACACCCGGCACCGGCTCCAGCTCGCGCCGGAAGCCGTCGAAGACCCGCGCGTAGTACGTGGCGTCGAAGTCCTCCGGCAGCCGCCGCCCCGTGCGCTCCGCCACCAGATCGTGGACGCGGTGCATCGCCGAGCCCATGTAGTCGCGGATCGACTCCTCGTACGTGGTGGGGTGTCCCAGCTCCGTCAGCAGTCCCGCCAGGATGCGATTGGCGATCGGCTCGCTGTCCACGAGCACGCCGTCGTTGTCGAAGATGACCAGGTCGTAGCGCACCGCCCCACTGTAGTCGGGCGCCCGATCCGCCGGTCCCGGCTGAATCCGCCCGTCCGCCACCGCCGCACCCCGCCGCACCCGCCGGCGCCATCTCCGTGAACGGCCGTGCCCGCGTCGGCGGTTGGGCCCACGACGGCGACACGTACGAGGGCTCCGGCTACCGACACCCCGTCAACTGGGCCGGTGCCCCGGGGCAGTCACCGTCACGTGAACGCGAAAAAGCCTCAATCCCCGAGTCGAGACTCGGGGATTGAGGCTAATAATTGTTCGGCGGCGTCCTACTCTCCCACAGGGTCCCCCCTGCAGTACCATCGGCGCTGAAAGGCTTAGCTTCCGGGTTCGAAATGTAACCGGGCG